>JAAZJI010000299.1 GCA_012800465.1 Spirochaetales bacterium | reverse complement strand
CGTTCGTGATGATCGGGGCGCTGGTCTTCCTCGGCTGTCCGTTCAGGATGGTTCTGAGGCTTGCCGGAGGAGACCTGAATGCATTGGTCGCCCTCTTTGGCTTCATCGCCGGCATCATCCCGGGATCATTGCTGCTGAACAGGGGATTCACCCTCGGAAGAAGCCAGAAGCAGTCCACGGTGGAGGGAGGAGCGGTCAGCGGACTCTTTTTAGCCCTCCTTGTCGTGTTGCTGTTCATTCCGTCGCTCTTGAAGTTCAGCGAATCGGGACCGGGAAGCCTCCACTCGCCGATCATCGTCTCGCTCGTCGCCGGGCTCGTCGTTGGAGCGCTTGCCCAGCGGAATCGCTTCTGCATGGCCGGAGGCGTCCGGGACGTGTTCCTGTTCCGTGATTCGACCCTGCTTTCCGGATTGGTCCTGGTGTTCGTTTCCGCCCTGGTCATGAACCTGGTGACGGGCAACTTCAAGCCGGGGTTCACCGGTCAGGCCGTCGCCCACACCGATTGGCTCTGGAACTTCCTCGGCATGGCCCTGGTCGGATATGGTTCCGTCCTGCTCGGCGGATGTCCCCTGAGGCAGACGATCCTCGCAGGGGAGGGGAACGTCGACAGCGCAATGAGCGTGCTGGGCATGCTTGCAGGGGCTGCCATCAGCCATAACTTCGGCCTTGCATCTTCGGGAAAAGGCACCACGGTCGCCGGCAGGGTCGCCGTGATACTCGGTTTCGTCGTGATCACGGCGGTAGCGTTCGTACTCATCCAGCAGAAGAAGAAGGAGGCTTGATATGGAAATCGATGCTCGTGGGCTTTCCTGTCCCCAGCCGATCATTGAAACGAAGAAGGTAATCGATAAGAAGGTGACGAGCCTTTCGGTGCTCGTGGACAATATCGCGGCCAAGGAGAACGTCACCAGATTCGCCAAGGCGATGAAGTACGAGGTGGTCGCCAGCGAGACCGACTATGGCTGGAAGCTGGATCTGAAGAAACGATGACCCGCTTCATCGCCACCTTCTACAGTCAATATGGTGCGGTGCAGTTCCATAAGCACGCGAAGAAGCATCGGGTCGAATGCAGACTCGCTCCGGTTCCCCGAGCCCTCTCCTCCTCGTGCGGAACCTGCGCCCACTATACCAGCGAAACCTGGGATATCGGTTTCGTCATGAAGGACCTGGAAGCCATCTATGAAGATTCGGAGGATGGATACATGACGGTCTTTTCGAGCGAATAGCTCGGATTCCTTCGCAGAATGGATCGGACTCTTTTGGAATCGTTTCAAAAGAGTCCATCTTCATTTCCTCCGCCGGATCCGGTTCCTATGACCGGATGATTACATGTCTTTACGTATGTACATACGCAAACAGATGAACATGGATCCATCCGAAATCTTGTTTCCATGATCTTCGCCCTCGATGCGTCATGGACTCCGTTTCACGGAAGCCATCAACGAGTGGAGCTCTGCCGTTGTGAGGTTCTGTCGGGAGAAATCGATTCCGAGATCCTGTCCGATATCCCTCAGCGGCTCATCGAAGTGGTCGAAGATGTAGAAATCGCCCACCTGCGTCCCGTTCGCCTTGGAGAGGGTCGTTCGGATCGTTTCCGCCGAATACCTCCAGTCCAGGCGTTTTTCCAGTAGCCTGATGAGAAGCAGCGCGACGAAACCGGCCAACGCGTGGAAGCGGATGCGTTCATCCACCGTCCCGGACGGTTCTTCGATCCGCAGAAGAACCTGATGGATATCCAAGAACCATTCCTTCAGCCGCTTGGTCGCATGGCGGACAGCATGCCCGTCTTGCCGGTCGGCGACATGGATCGGTAGAGCCGGGCCATCGATCATCCGCCGGCCGTCGGCCAGCTCATAGGTCACGGGTAGCCCTTCTTCATCGAGAAGCAGGCGCAGCCTGATCCCCGGCTCGCCTGTTCCGCTTCCGGACAGATCATGGGAGATGAGAAGATTTCCACGCCCATATCGCTTCCGCATCTGACTGTCCAGATGACGGATCAGGTCATCCCTCCAAGACAGGAAGATCCCCAAGGATCTGTACACCTGCTCAAGGGAGTACTCGCTCTTATCCGGGAATTTCCCTCCGGCGTTCCACGCCCCCGGCGTTGATGCCGGATCGAGAGCCCGCTCGAACACCAGGGTCCGGAAGATGTGATTCAGATCGTCTTCAACGTCAAGATGCCGACGCCTGTCGTCAATGAAGGCGTCGATCTGAAGCTGATGGAAGAGCGCTGAAAGGGCGAGATGGCCGATGTTCCTTGTTTTCTTCTCCCCAATGACCAGCCTTTGCTCAGAAGATACCGTAAGTATCCGATGAGCCTTGGCGGCTTTCGCTTCCTCGGTCATCCGTCGGGCGACTTCCTTGAAGTGAGCTATCGGATCCTCATATTCCTTCTGCAGCTCATCCAGATAGCCCAGAGCCTTCACCGTGCGCTGATGGCTTCTGCCGTCTTTCCGATAGGACTCGACGATCTGAAGGAACACCCTGCCGGTCTTCTTGTTTGTAATCCGGGAAAGGAACATGGAACCCTCCAAAAAGAAGTGTATCACGATTCATCGAAAGAAGTCCCCCATTCCTCGGGGATACCTACCCCGAATATGAGAATTCCGAGAGCAATCGAGGATCGAGTCCGTCGGATGTGCTATCATGGAGGACGGGGAACATACATTCTTGAGAGGCCATGCATGGATCTGGATCATCGTTTTGGAGTGCGGTTCACGCTGAAAGGAAGTTGCGGCCCGTTTTTCGGACCCGGAGTCGTCCGGCTGCTTTGTCATATCCGTTCCGGGCTTTCGCTGAACAAAGCGGCCCGGGAGATGAGGATGGCGTACAGCAAAGCCTGGCGGATCGTCAAGGAAGCGGAGAAGGAGTTCGGGTTCCCGCTTCTGGAATCGAGCATCGGCGGCAGGGACGGAGGCGGCTCCCGGCTGACGAGCCGGGGCGAGTCGGTCCTTGACGCCTATCTGCTCATCGAGCATCAGCTGCTGGAAACGGCACAGCGGCTCTATGATCAGCAGCTGGAACCGCTCTTGAATCCTCCGAAGTGACGACTTTCTCATCGTTTGAGGAAGACCGATGATCCCGTCCAGCGGGAGTAGCATGGATCTGTACCCGATCATCCAAGGTATTTCTTGACAAGCGTCTTTTTTCCCCTATACTATCCCTAGTGTTATCCTCAAATGAGGATAACGGTATGAAGGATCGTCTACCCATGGAAACGAAGCGGCAGCCGGACAGGGAAGTTTTTTCACGGAACCATCGGTCCACACCGGTGGTTCTCGGCCTCTTGTTGCTTCTTGGCGCGATCGTCTCGCTTTCCCTGGGGCGGTACGGCGTTCCCGCCGTCCAGGTCGTCAGGATTCTTCTGAGCCGGGTGGTTCCGCTCCATAAGACCTGGACGGACGTCATGGAGACGGTGGTCGTGAACATCCGCCTGCCGAGGATCGTCCTGGCATGTCTCGTCGGCTGTGCGCTATCGGCCACGGGAGCGTCCTACCAGGCGGTCTTCCAGAACCCGATGGCTTCCCCGGACATCCTCAGCGCCTCGGCGGGAGCGGCGTTCGGGGCCGCGCTGGCGATTCTCTCCGGGTTTTCGACATTCGGCATCACCATCATGGCGTTTCTGTTCAGCATCCTCGCCGTCGGGCTGGTGATCGTCGTATCGCGCTTCGCCCCGGGGCTCAAAGTGATGAACCTGATCCTGGCGGGGATCATGATGGGATCCCTGCTCTCCGCCGGCACGTCCTACATCAAGCTCGTGGCCGACCCTTCCAACCAGCTGCCGGCGATAACCTACTGGATGATGGGAAGCCTCTCCGGGGCGAAAGCGCGGGATGTCGCGTTCATCACGATTCCCCTGACGATCGGGGTCATCCCCTTGATCCTCCTCCGGTGGCAGGTGACGGTCCTGACGGTCGGGGACGAGGAAGCCCGGACGATGGGGATCAATCCCCATCGTCTGCGAACGGTGGTGATTCTCAGCTCCACGCTCCTGACCGCGGCGAGCGTCTCGGTCAGCGGAATGATCGGGTGGGTCGGGCTGGTCATCCCCCATCTGAGCCGCCGGATCGTCGGTAGCGCGTTCCAGATTCTCCTGCCCGTCTCCATGCTCAATGGAGCCCTGTTCCTGCTCGTGGTGGACAATGTCTCGCGGAACCTCCTGGAGGTGGAGATACCGATCGGAATCCTCACTGCGTTCATCGGAGCTCCTTTTTTCATCCATCTCATCATGAAGGGGGAGAAGGCGGTATGAATCTCGTGGTCAGGAATCTGAGCTTCGCGTACGACACCGGTGGCGACATCCTGAAGGACGTCTCGTTCCAGACGGACCACGGGGAGATTCTTGCGGTCCTCGGGCCCAACGGCGTCGGGAAGACGACTCTGTTCCGCTGCATCCTGGGCTTTCATCGCCGGTACCGCGGCTCCATCCTGATCAAGGGCAGAGAAGCGAGAACCCTCGGTTCCAGGAAGCTCTCTTCCGATGTGGCGTATATTCCCCAGAGCCATGGACACACCTTCAACTACTCGGTCCTCGACATGGTGCTGATGGGCACCACGCCAAGCATCGATCCGCTCTCGGTACCGGGGAAACGGCAGAAAGAGGCCGCGTACGACGCGCTGGCCCGGATCGGAGGCGAGCACCTTGCAACGTCCAGCTTCGCCCATCTCTCCGGAGGGGAGCGCCAGCTGGTTCTCATCGCCCGGGCCCTCGCCCAGAACGCCGGGATTCTTCTGATGGATGAGCCCACATCCAATCTTGACTATGGGAACCAGACCCGGATTCTCCAACAGATCCGCCTGCTTGCCGATGATGGGTATACCATCCTCCTCTCCTCGCACAACCCTCAGCAGGCTCTCTGGTATGCCGACACCATCCTAGCGATGGAGAATGGAAGCGTGGCGGCTTTCGGGAATCCCTGCGAGGTCATGAATTCCAATCTCCTCAGGACGCTCTACGGGATCGAGATCGCCCTGGTGCATTCGGACTACGGAACCTTGCTGGCACCACGAATGTTCGGCGACAGCACAGGATCACGGGGGGAACCGCTGCATGCGACCATGGACCGCTGAATCGATCCGATACCGGATCGCCGCCGCCGAAACCGGCTCGATGGAAGAGACGATCGCTCGGCACATCGCGGCGCATCTGAGCCGCGACAGCCACGTCTGCGACGCCGGTTGCGGGCTCGGCCATCTCAGCCTCGAGCTTGCCTCCTATTTCCGCCAGGTCACCGCGGTCGACACCTGTCAGCCGGCACTGGACGTCCTGATCGCCGCCAAGACGAAGAGGGGGGTGGGGAACATCCGCGTCCTCAGGGAGGACTTCTTCTCCATGCGTCCCCATGAGCCCTATGATGCGATCGTGTTCTGCAATTTCGGTAGCCTCGGGGAGATACTCGCTTCATCCAAGAAGCAGTGTCAGGGAAAGGCGATCATCATCAAGAAGAATTGGGATTATCACCGCTTCTCCCTCGCAAGGACGCCAAGACGGGGGAATTCCTTCAAGCTGACGGCCTCGAAGCTCAAAGCTTTGGAGATCCCCTGCGAAGAGGAGGTCTTCACCGTCGAGACCGGCCAGCCGTTTTCCGAACTGCAGGACGCGGTCGGCTACTTCAAGCTGAACCGGCCCGATGGGTGCGGGGAGGAGATCACGGCGGAGAAGGTCGGGCGGATGCTCGTCCCCGGGCCTTCGGAACGATACCCGCTGCAATGTTCCGTCAGGGAGTCGTTCGGTTTGCTTGTCGTGAGGACTGAGGATATTCCATAAATGCTCAATACCGAGTTCATACATGATTGTCGGAGGAACCATTCATGAAAAAGAGATTGTTGTCGATTCTTCTGGTGCTGCTCATACCGCTGTCGGTCATCAGCGCCCAGCCGCAGGATGAGGTCGCCGAGGCACCGGCCGCTCCGTCTGCGCGCGTGTTCACGGATTCGGTGGGAAGGTCCGTCGAGTTTTCGGAACCTATCGCCCGCGTGGCGGTTTCCGGGCCCTTGGCGCAGATCGCCGTCTTCGCGATCGCTCCCGACAAGCTGGTCGGGCTTTCATCCCGCTGGAGCAGGGAGGCGGAGCGGTACATCCACAAGACCTACTACGACCTGCCCGAATTGGGTCAGCTGTACGGAGGCAAGGGTCAACTGAATCTGGAGACGTTGCTTGCAAGCGGCGCGCAGGTGGTGATCGACGTGGGGGAACCCAAAGCCACCATCAGGGAGGATCTGGACAGCCTGCAGAAGCAGACGGGGATTCCGTTCATCCATATCACGGGCACGCTTGCCACGATGGATGATGCGTATCGGAAGCTGGGGGAACTCCTGGAGATGCCGGATGAGGCGGAAGCACTGGCTGTCTTCATCAGGCGGGTGTATGACCGGGCGGTGGAGATTGTCGGCGAGGTCGAAAAGAGATCGCTCCTTTACTGCCT
>JAAZJI010000298.1 GCA_012800465.1 Spirochaetales bacterium | reverse complement strand
AGGGATCATGAGCATCGGGCCGTTGACGAACGATGAGAGCGTTACCCGAAAAGCGTTCGAGCAGACCAGGAACCTCTACCATCGGGCCCGGGAATTGTTTCCCGCCCTGGGCCTTGATACACTGAGCATGGGCATGAGCGGCGATTTCGCCCTAGCGATCGCCGAAGGTTCGACGATGGTGCGGATCGGCACGCGTCTTTTTGGAGCACGAAGATAGGATGAAGAAAGCGGTTGCTGTCCTCATGATTCTCCTCATATTGATTCCGGTCAATCTCTTTTCCGAACCGCTTGCCGGATACGAACCCTATGAAGAAGGGGAGTTTCCCTTATGGACCTACCGGATCCGACGGGCGGAGACGATCTTCTTCGGATCGCTGGTCATCACCTTTCCCCTTTCGATCCTCCTTCACGGCGTGGCCCGCTCGGCGGGAATCATCCCACCCGGGAGCGGCGAGATGAACGATCTCCTCGCCCAGGCGGCGATCGCCGGGGCCCTCTCCCTGGGCGTTTCGGTGGCCGACTGGGTCCTCGGACTGGAACGCTGATGGCGAAGATCGAGAAAACCGCCTCGTTCCACGTATCGGATCTCGAAGGGAGCGAACGGCTCGACCGCTATCTCGCCTCACGAAGCGAAGAGCTTACCCGGACGATCGTCGCCAACTCCGCGCTCTGGTTGAACGGCAAGCCGGCGAAGAAGGGGAATCCCGTCCGGAACGGCGATGAGATCCGCATCGAATACACCCTGACGGTCTTCGAGGGGCTCGTCGCCCAACGGATCGATTTTCCGATCATCTTCGAGGACGGCTCGATCCTCGTGATCGACAAGCCGCAGGGGCTCGTCGTCCATCCCGCTTCCGGCAATTGGGACAACACCCTGGCCAACGGGCTGCTGTACCGCTATGGAGAGCGGATCCTCGCCGTTCAGGATGAGAACGGGGACGGTATCCGCCCGGGAATCGTCCACCGCCTCGACAAGGAGACCAGCGGAGTGATGGTCGTTGCCCTGACTCCCGCGGCCCATCGGGCGCTCGGGGCCCAATTTAAGGACCGGTCGACGAAGAAGATCTACATCGCCCTCGTCGCCGGCAGGGTGAAGAACCCCAAAGGAACCATCGATGCACATATCCGACGGGATCCGATCGACCGGAAGAAGATGGCGGTGTGTCCCGATGAGAAGGGGCGGTCCGCCCTGACCGAATACACCGTCCTCCGCAGGTTTTCCGATTGCACCCTCCTTCATCTCGTCCTGCATACCGGACGGACCCATCAGATCAGGGTGCACCTCAATTCAATCGGGCATCCGGTAATCGGCGACCCCCTCTACGGCCGGGAGGTCGCCGAGGGGATGATGCTCCATGCAAAGACCCTCGCCCTGACGCATCCTTTGACTGAAGAGCGGATGACCTTCACGGCACCGCTGCCCCGAAGGTTCTTTTCCTATCTCAAGCTCTGATTGAACAGCAGCTCGCTTCGGATCGTGCTCGGCGGACCGTGGCCGGGGAAGACGAGGGTCTGCGGGTCGAGGGATGAGAGAATCCGATTCAGCCCGTCCGCAAGATGCTCGGAGAGGCGATGGGACGGGGTCCGCCCGATGGCCGCCGCGCTCAGCGCATCCCCTGTGAACAGGGCGTCCTCGATCCTGTAGACGACCGAATCCCGGCTGTGGCCGCCGACCGGGAAGGGGATGATCGTAAACGGACCGATCAGAAGCGGCTTCCCGGGGCGGACGGGGTGGCTTGGATCCTCGTATGCGTAGACGGGAAACTCGTAGATCTTCTGTAGAAGGGCGAGCCCGTCGGCGTGTCCTGCGTGGCGATGGGTGAGGAGCACCGCCTCGATCGTGTACTCATGTTGCTGAAGAAGCCGGATCAGCTCGATGTCGGCATGGCCGGGATCGATGAGGAGGGCCTTCTTCGATGTGGTGTCTCCGACCACATAGGTGTTGCAGAACCCGACGACGGAGAAGTGCTGGTGGATCCTCATCGCAGCCGCTCCCGGTAGTTGGACCACCTGAAGGAGAGGTTCTCTTGGAGGGTGTGGCGAAAGTCCGCCTTCCTGACGTTGCAGTCCTCCAACTTCGTGTCATGAAGGTGGGCATGGGCGAACGAGGAGTAGTAGAGGTCGCTGCCGCTCGCGTCGCAATCACTGAAAACCGAGCCGTTGAAGTTGGTATGGGTGATCCGGGAGTTTCGGAACGTGCACCCAAGGAAGGTCGATCCGCTGAAGATCGAGTATCGGATCGTGCTTTCATCGAAGACGCACTTCTCGAAGAGACAGAAGGAGAAGTTGGAGTTGAGGACCGTCGTCCGGGCGAAGGAAACCGAATGGAAGGTCGAGTAGCCGAAAAGCGACCCCAGGATCCGTTTTCCGGAAAGGTCCTTCGTATCCCATCTCCAATCGCTGATGCTCACGCTGTCGAGAACGGACGAAGAGAGGGTCGGCCTCAGATCCTGAGCCGGATCATGTTCCAGGCAATACCCGCTTGCGTGGGTCGCATAGCGGGGACAGGAAGGCTCTTTGCACCGAGTGAAGGAGTACATGACCCCACCCTAGCAGGAAACCGAAGGTTGTCAAGGGTGAGGAGAAGGTTGTACAGTGAAGCCATGGAAGAACGTGTCGGACTGATCATCCGGGGAATCAACAACATCTATACGGTGGAGAGCGCAGATGTGCAGTATCTCTGCCGGATCAAGGGCAAGCAGCTGGAGGGGGTCGAAGGCGAATACAACCCGCTGGCCGTCGGCGACCGGGTCTCCTTCACCGTCACCGGAACACGGGAGGGGCTGATCCTCCGCCGTCTGGAGCGGAGAAACTCCTTTCAGCGGTGGAACACCAAGGGCAAGGCGAACCAGACGGTGGTCGCCAACATGGATGCGGTCATCTGCGTCACTTCCGCTTCCAATCCTCCCTTCCGCCCCCGCTTCATCGACCGGGTGATCGCCTCGGCGATCGACGTGGAGGTGGTCATCCTCCTGAACAAATGCGACCTTGCGATGAAGGAGGAGGATGCGTTCCGCTTCAGGCACTATGGGATTCTCGGGTTCGAGACCCTGGCGGTGAGCGCCGAGACCGGCGAAAACCTCGACAGGCTGGTGGAACTGATCCGAGACAGGCAGGTCGCCTTCGTCGGCCAGAGCGGGGTGGGCAAGTCCACCCTGATCAACGCCCTCCTCGGGACGGACCAGAAGACCGACGGGATCTCGGTCAAATATGACCGCGGAAGGCATACGACCAACCACTCGCTTCTGATGCGCAAGGGGGACCTCTCGATCGTCGACACTCCGGGGGTCCGCGAGATCTTCGTCCCCCATACCGACCTTCATCAGATCCAACGGGCGTTTCCCGAATTCAGGCACCATCGGTGCCTCTATGATCCCTGCCTTCACATGGAAGAGCCGCAGTGCGGGGTGAAGGCCGCTGTCGATGATGAGCAGATTCTCTTCGACCGGTATGAATCCTACCTGAGGATCGTCGAATCCCTGGAACTGATCACCCCGGACTATCGCTCCGGAAATGAACGGAGCGAAGCGTGGATCGGACGAGGAGCGGAGTATGACTGGGAAGAGTCTTGACGACCTGGAGTTCGCCAAGGTCCGGGCGATGATCGCCTCCTTCCGGCTCAGCGAGGAGGGAGGCGCGTTTCTCGCCGCCCTTCCGTTCACGACGGAACAGGAGGAGCTTCTCCGTCGGCAGGGATACATCGCCCACATCCTCGGACTGATCGAGCGGGACGGGGTCCCCTCCCTGCCGTCCTTTCCCTCGATCGCCGAGGTGATGGAGAGTCTCGATGAACCGAACCCCGCTCTGGAAGGGCCCGATCTTCTGGATCTGGCCAGGTATCTCCAATCCTCGGAAGAGCTTCTCTCCTATCTCCTTCAGGAAGAAGACGAGTCGATGAACGGATTGACCGGGGGCGGAATCGATCCCGACCTCATTTCCCTCAAGGAGGCGATCCGTTCCGACCTGGATGAAAGCGGATCGGTCCGGGAGGACCATCCCCGCCTCGAGCCCCTGTACCGGCGGCTGGAACAGGTCCGACGCAAGCGCGCCTCCTACTGCTCGTCCTTCATCGACGGGAACCGCTCCTCGGTGCAGAGCGACGTGGAGGCGCTGAGGGACGGACGGCTGGTGATCCCGATCAAGGATGGGCACAAGCACACCATCAAGGGGTATATCTCCTCCGTCTCCGCAAGCGGGCAGACGGTGTTCATGGAACCGTTTGCCCTCGTCGACCTGAACAACTCCGTGCTGCTGGCGAACAACGCGATCCTGGTCGAAGCCGCCAAGATCCTCCATGAACTCGCCCTCCGGGCGAAACAGGTGGCAAAACCGCTTCGTGAGCTCAGGACCACCATCGGAAAGGCCGACGGATGGTACTCCCTTTCCCGCTGGGCCCACCAAGAGCGTTGCACGCCGATCCGGCTTGACGCGGACGGGATCCGGCTGCTCGATGCCCGTCATCCGCTTTTGAAGAACAAGGCGATCCCGATCACGATCATCCTCGAGAAGGGGATTTCCGGCGTCGTCCTCTCCGGACCGAACGCCGGAGGGAAGACCGTCACGGTGAAGACCTTCGGCCTCTTTTCGCTTCTGAACCAATACTGCGGCTATCTTCCCGTCCGGGAGGGAAGCGCGCTTCCGCTCTTCGACCGGATCTTCACCGACATCGGCGACGAGCAATCGATCGAAAAGGAGCTCTCGACGTTCAGCGGACACATGAGCCGTCTTGCCGAGATTCTGAACCATCTTACGCCGAATTCGCTGGTCATCCTGGATGAGCTCGGTTCGGGAACCGATCCCCTGGAGGGTTCGGCCCTCGCGCAGGCGATCCTCTCCCATTCGCTTTCGAGAAGCGCCCTCACCCTGGTGACCAGCCACCACGGGGTGCTGAAGGAATATGCGTATTCGAAACGGAACATCATCAACGCCGCGATGGAGTTCGACGAGGTCAGCGGCAAGCCGACCTTCAGGATCATCCCCAACGTGATCGGCCGCTCCCACGCCCTCGCCACCGCCAAGGCGATGGGACTGCCGCAAGAGGTTCTTCGGGAAGCGGAGGAGCTGCTGGGCAGCGACCGGATCGAACTCTCCTCGATCCTCGAGCGCCTGGAGGAGGAGCGGAAGCGGGTCGAGGAGCGGAGCCGGGCGCTTAAGAGGTCCGAAGAACGGTGGAAAGAGGAGAACAGGAAACTCGAGCTGAAAGCGTTGACCCTCGGACAGCGGGAGCGCCTGCTCAGGGAGGAGGAGCTGCGTACCCTCGTCCGGTTCACGAAGCAGGCGCGACAGCGCTTGGAGAGCCTGGTCACCGAGATCCGTGAAGGGGAGTTGACCGGTGAAAAGACGAAGGCGGTAAAAACGTACCTTGCCGAGCTGGACCGACGGATCGAAGCGGAACGGACGATGGTGGAAGAAGAGGAAGAGGATTATGACAATCCGACGACCTTCGAGGTCGGCACGGAGGTTCTCTGCGGCTCCTCGAAGCGGGAGGGCACGATCTTGGCGAAGCAGGGAGGGGGCCGCTACCTGGTTTCAATCGGCTCGATGCGGATGAGCCTGAAGGACAGCGACCTCTTTCTTCCGACGAAGCGCGCCGAACCCGCGGTGAAGGTCTCCTACACCGCCGGCGCCAGGCGGGCGAAACGGGAGATCGACGTGCGGGGCTTCACGCTGGAGGAGGCGTTGGAGGCGGTCGAACGGAACATCGAAGCGGCCCTCCTGAACGACCTTTCGACCTTCGGGATCATCCACGGCTACGGCGACGGGATCCTCAGCCGGGGGATCGCGAAGCTGCTTGAGACCCATCGCTCCGTCGTGGACTTCCGATTCGCCCTTCCCGAGGACGGAGGGATGGGAAAAACGTATGTCTTCCTGTAGGATGGAGGAAAGGAGTCGATATGAGTGACTATACCCATGGAACCGGAATCCAGTATCACCTCGGAACGAAGAAGGGGGATGTCGGCCGCTATGTCATCATGCCGGGTGATCCCAAACGGGTTCCCCTCATCGCACGGCATCTGGACGATGCCCGCCCGGTGGCGGATGTCCGCGAGTACGTGACGTACACCGGCTTCCTGGAAGGGGAGATGGTCTCCGTCACCTCGACGGGGATCGGCGGACCCTCGGCGGCGATCGCGATGGAGGAGCTCTACAAGTCCGGAGCGGACACGTTCGTCCGGATGGGGACCTGCGGCGGAATCGATCCGAAGGTGATCGGAGGGGACGTCGTCATCGCCACCGCCAGCGTCCGGGCCGAAGGCACCAGCCGCGAATACGCGCCGATCGAGTTTCCCGCCGTGGCGACCTTCGAGGTCGTCGAAGCTCTGAGGGATGCGGCGATCGCCAGCGGGAAGAACCCCCACACCGGGGTCGTCCAGTGCAAGGACTCGTTCTACGGTCAGCACGACCCCTCCCTGATGCCGGTCTTCTACGAACTCGAGAACAAATGGGAGGCGTACAAGCGGCTGGGAGTCCTTGCCAGCGAGATGGAGAGCGCCGCGCTGTTCACCGTCGCCGCCTACCTCGGCGTCCGGGTCGGGTCGCTCTTCTTCGTCGTCGGAAACCAGGAGCGACAGAAGGCCGGCCTCTCCAACCCGATCGTCCACGACACCAGCGAAGTGATCGCGATCGCGGTGGAAGGGATCCGCACCCTCATTCGGCGCGACCGTTCTTGACGGCGAGGATCTCCTTCAGCGGATAGGGCAGGGGATCGGCCGTCACCTTGCCCAGCTCGCAAAAGCAGGTCGAAAGGAAATAGCACTCATGCAGTCCGCTGTAGGGATAGGCTTTTCCCTTCGATCCGAGGGAGGAGAGGTACCAAAGAAGCCTCTCCTTTGCGATCGGCCGGATCGCAAAAGTCGGCAGGACGATCCTTTTCTTCGTCTGAAGGATGAGTTGACAGGTGTGCGGTTCCAGCAGGTAGTCGATGATCGTCACCTGCCGGTCCATCAGCTTCGCATGGAGGGCGAAGAGCAGGCGCTGGGCCTCCTCGTTCGTCCGGTACAGGGGCAGGGACGTCTTTTTGATCGCGTGGTAATACATGGCGACCTCCATCCCGTAAGGGCGATCTTAGGCGGTTTTACTTCAGAACCCCTTGCGGTTTCGGGTCATTCAGTTGATAATGGGAGAAATCTGACTGACATATCAGAGGAAGGTAGGATGTCCATGGCTCAACAGATTCAAGATTTGGTCGCTTCGATCCGGAAGGATGGGGTCGAAGCTGCGAAAAAGGAAGCGGCTTCCATTCTCCGATCAGCGGAAGAGGAAGCGCAGACGATCGTCGCCCAAGCTCAAAAGCAGGCGGCCGACCTCGTTTCCGAAGCGGAACGGGAGATCGCCAAGGCGAACCAGCGCGCCGAGAAGGCGCTTTCCCAGGCCGGGCGCGACCTGCTTCTTTCCCTGAAAGCCTCGATCGAGGAGCAGCTTTCCCGCATCCTCGTCGAAAAGACATCGAAGGCGCTGAGCGGCAAGGAGCTTGTCGGACTCTTGACGAAAGCGCTCGAATCCGGTGGCGAGGAAGTGGAGGTCCAGTTCGAGCCCAAGACCTTCGAAGCCCTCGCCGACGAGCTTCAATCGGCGCTGGCCGCCGAGATCAAGGCGGGTCTGGTGCTGAGACCCCACGCCGACGTGGAATCGGGGTTCCGCCTCGTCGCACAGGACGGCTCGTACTTCTACGACTATAAGGCGAATGAGCTGGTCGACCTGTTGCGCCCGTATCTCGCCCGTCCGTTGCACGAGCGGATCTTCTAGGGTTCGACCGTGGCATCATACTACTATTTCGCAGCGACGCTTCCTTTGCTCCGTCTTCATCAGAAGGCGCCGATGAGCGTCGATCTGTTCATGGAGCAGGCCGAGAGACACCTCACCGCCCGGGATTGGAAGACGCTGCGCTCTGCCTTCGACGGTGCGCCAAGCCGACATCCCATGCTGGAATCCTACCGGAGCTTCTCATCCGGCCTGAACACGGCCCTCGCCAGGAAGCGCCGGATCCGGCTCGGCTTCGCCCCTGACGACGATCTTCAGCGCCGGACGGTTCCCGGCGGGATCGAAGAGGTTGCGGATGAGCTGCTCGGCCTTTCCGATCCGCTGGAAGCGGAGATGGCCCTCATCGGTCATCTCTGGAAACAGATCGACCGGCTGGTCGGATTGAAGGTCTTCGAGTTCGACGCCCTCCTGGGCTATGGGCTCAAGCTGCTCTTGTCGGAACGGGTGGAGATCTTCACCCGGGAGGTCGGCCAGGCGACCTTTGAAACCATCCTCGGCGCTTTGAGATCGGAAATAGACCGGATGTAGTGGAGTTGGATATGGCAAGGAACACAGGACGTGTGCTCGGCGTGAACGGAAACATGGTGAATGTCGAGTT
>JAAZJI010000297.1 GCA_012800465.1 Spirochaetales bacterium | reverse complement strand
TTCAACCGGACGATGCTGAACCTTTCGGTCTCCAATCGCGCCTCCCTCTTCGGCGTGGCGCTGAACTACAACTTCACCCTCTCCCATGTCGCCCCGTACTACAACCCCGGCTCCTGGAGCGGATACTACGATTTCGTCGAGGCGAGCACCCGGCTCTCCTTCGGAAACATCGGCAGCGGTCTGGGCAGGCTCGTCGGAGTCGCCGGAATCCAGTCGAGCGTCGGGTTCAGCCTGGAGAAGAACTACGCCTTCGGCACGACGGGGGCAAAGCGCACCCAGATCGAAGAGACGCTGACCATCATCGAGGAGTCGGACATCGAAATCTTCTTGAACGACAAGTCCTTCTACACCCGGACGCTCCGCCCCGGGGTCTATCGACTTCGCGACTTCATCTTCGTCCAGGGGGCGAACCGGATCCGGATCGAGGTGACGCCGACGGCGACCGGCATCCCGGAGAAGCCGGTCTACCTGAACTTCGGATATGATTATCGCCTGCTCGCCAGGGGTGATACCACCTATGCGGTCGGATTCAGCATGCCGCAGACTCGCGGTCCGAACCGGGAAGGCGCGTTCTCCCTTCCTTGGCTCGGCGGGGATTATCTTTCCTATCACCCCAACGCGTTCACCGCCACCTACCGGCAGGATCTGGGGGTGACGGACGCGCTGACTTCGAGCATCGACCTGGCATACACCCCGAACACCCTCCAGGCGTCCTTGGGAATCGTGTTCGCCACGATGATCGGCTCGACCCAGATCCAGGGATCGACGAACGTGGACTTCGATGCGTGGAAAGCCTCGTACAACGTGAACTTCGGTCAGCGCTTCACCATCAGCGACACTTCGTTCCTGAACCGGATCGGGCTTTCCGGCAACTACAATCGGCCCGTCGACTCCAAGGGGAGCGCCTCCGTTTCCCTCTCATACTCCGACAGCCTGTTCAACGTGATCCGCTACTCGCTCAGCGGCAGCGGTGCCTATGCCTTCGATACGGGCCTCGCTTCCTGGACGGTCAGCGCTTCGACCGGCTTCTCTCCCTTCAAGAGGTTCTCGATAAACGGTTCGATCTCCCTGACCGGTTCGAGCGCGACCGCCAAACAGACTCTCACCGGCCAGATCAGCGGAAGCTACTCCTTCGGCTCCAAGGCGAGCATCAGCAATACGAACTCGATCCAGCAGACCGGAGTGAACACGAACTTCAGCATGAGCCTGCGCCCCTCGACCAATGACAGCTTCAACCTCTCGTACAGCGGGATCAGGACCACGTTCGACGGGACCCCTCCGAAGTTCGGGGCGGGTTCCATCGCCGGATCCTGGAGCCATACCGGAACCTTCTCCTCCCTGAACCTGCGCCACCAGTACTCGCTTGGCCAGAACCGCATGACCACCTCGCTGATGCTCAACACCGCGGTGGCGTATGCCGGCGGCGCGTTCGGTCTCGGACGGAACGTCAGCGACACCTTCCTCCTGGTCAGACCGACGGGGCTCCTCAGGAAGGGCCAGATCTCGGTCGCCCGGAGCCTCGACAGCAGTCCCACCTATCTGCCCAAGCCCTTCGGAAGCGCGCTGTACAATGGGCTTTCGACCAATACGACCAATACCGTGGCGGTCTTCTCCGGTGGTCCCACCGAGTTCTCCACCGGAAGCTCGTTCATCTATTCGCTCTCGCCGCGCGGGAGGGAGAGCTTCGTCGCGACGCTGCGGATGCAGCCGGCGTTCACCGTCAGCGGCGTGCTTCTCCAGAAGGACGGGACGCCATACATCCAATACTCCTCGCCGATCTATCGGATCACGATCGACGAGGATGGCGAGGAGAAGCACGATCGGGACGAGACCCTCTACCTCTTCACCGATCTGGACGGCCGGTTCATCATCAACGAGGTCAAAGCCGGCTCCTACCTCTTCGACCTGAAGGTGGATGACCAGTGGTACGGAGTCCGCTTCGATGTTCCCGACCAGGATGCCAAGACGATGGGAATCAACACGGTTCTGCTCTACGAGTCCTATCAGGTGGACGATCCCGCTTTCGAAGGTCGAGTCAGCTATTTCGACAAGATCGCCGTGCTGCTCGAGACCGAGATCGGCGAGGATGTCTTCCACGTCGAGATGGCGGACGAATATGATGCCCGTCTGACCCTCGAGATGGTCGAGCAGACGGATGAGGAGAGCTTCTGGAACACGATCTTCCCGTCGTTCGAAGAGGATCCCTTCTTCGGGTTCGACGAGGAGTTCGTGACGGATGATGATTTCTACTTCGATCCGCAGGTCTTCGACGAGATGGTCGAGGGCTGGGAAGCTCCCCCGGAAGAGCAGACCGTAACCACTGCAGCGCCCTAGTGTTTGCTTGACACCTTCGAGCAAAAAGAAGAACATAAGAGGGAAAGCATATCAAGTTGTCAGGGGGGGAGGTCGGCACGTGCGCAGTGATATCATCAACGAAGTATTGACGGTTGAAGATCGGGCCCAGCAGATAGTCCGGGAAGCGGAGAAAGAAGCTCGTGAAATCATCACCAACGCCCAGACGGAAGCGAATGCGTACGTACGGGACGCCTTGAAAGAGGATCGGATCCTGGCTCAGAAGACGATCGCCCAGGCCGAAGCGGATCTTGATGCCCAATTGACCGAGTATGAAGCCTCGTTGGACCGTTCTTCCCGGCTTACCGCGGAAGAGGTGAAGGAGATCGCCCGGGCGATCGTCATCGAAGTGTGCAAGACCGGCTTGGATGGGATAGACGAATCGTCATGAGTTCAGTGGATACCTACGGATTCATCAATGCGAAGATGCGGGCCCGGCTCGGTAAAGCGCGCGAAGAAGCGGTTACCGAGGCCCTTTTGCGCGCTCCGACCCTGGTGGATGCGATCGCGGCCCTCCGGCCCACCCGGTATGCCGCCTTGGCCCGCTCGTATGATCAGAGCGGGGATATCCAGGCGATCGAGCTGGTTCTGCTGAAGATGGAGATCGCCCTCCATCGGGAGATCTCCGGCTACCTGGACGGGGCGGAAGGACGGTTCATCGCGGAGCTGCTGGGGAAAATCGAGATCGACAACCTGAAGAACACGATCCGCCTCTGGTATTCCTCGATCATCCACCGGCGACCGATCCGTCACCGGAGCGAATACCTCTTCAAGGAGGAGATCCTCCATCCCGTCGACTGGACCGCGCTGATCAATGCGCTTTCGTGGGATGGGGTGGTGCAGGCAACGGAGAATACCCCCTGCCATTCGATTCTCCTGGAGCATGCGGAGGAGTCTTTGCGTGAAGACGGATTGTTTCATTTGGAAAGCCGCCTCGACCGGCTCTGGTATGAAGAGATCCGCAGGGCGACCTCGTTGCTGAAGAAGCCCGATCGGGAGAAGGCGCTGGAACTCCTTGACCAGGAGATCGATCTGAAAAACCTCCTGATCCTCGTCCGCTACGGGTGGCATCACCGCCTGGAGGCGAAGGAGCTCTTCTCCTTGCTCCTGCCGTGGGGGGAGGTCTTCGAAAGCAGGGAGGCGGGGCTTTATATCGAGACGCCGAAGGAGAATCGTTCGGCGAACGAACTGCTTTCCCGGTTCCTGCCCGACGAGCAACGGATCGGTGACCACTCGGCGATCGAAGAGGTGCTGAGGATCGAGGAGCTTCTGGCTCGGAACCGGAGGCGGGCATACCGGCGTCTTCTGGGTGGAGACCCGTTCAACATCGGTGTCGCCTTGGCGTATTTCTTCCTCAACAAGGAGGAGTCCAGACGGATCAAGGCGATTCTGAATGGAAAATATTATGGATTTGATGAAGGATATATCAGGGGGGTGATCGGATGAACTTATTCACGAAGCCGATGCGACTGCTCACAGCGGTGGTTCTGCAGCAACGAAGCGACCAGGTCGTCAAAGCGTTGCTCAAGCTGGGGGTGCTGGACTTCATTCACATCAGCCGCCTCGAGCCAGACCAGCTTGAAAAGCTCTCCTCCAGACCGAGTGCCACGAACCGGGTGGTGCTCGAAGATCTTCGAGGTCGCGTGGAAGCGCTCCTGAAACAGGGACACCTCGCCCTTCCCGGTGAGTCCACGCTGGACGTATCGCTCCTGGAAGAGCCCCAGATTGAAAGATATCGAGTGGTGCTCGATGAGCTGACTCAGGTCCTGCTTGGGCTCAAGGAACAGCAGAAGGTGGCCAATCAGGCCCTGCTGGGGGTGGAGGAGATGCACCGATACCTCGAGGAATCCAAGTGGCAGTATCTCGATCTTCGGATCGGAAGCGTGAAGGAGGGGAAGAGCGAACAGCTGGGGGAGAAGCTCTCGCCGTACGGCGCGTTCGTCGAGCCGATCGAAGGGGAGTTCGTGACCGTGCTCTCCCTGAGGCGGGATCTGGCCCACGTCGATCCGCTTTTGGAGAAGTTCGGCTGGACGGAGGAAAGCGATCCCTTGCTCCAGAAGCAGGCGGTCATGCTTGTCCGAACCAGGCTTGAATCGGAACATCGGAAGCTCATCGATCGAAGGGGGGAGATCGAACGGTCGGCCAATCAGGCGATCGCCGAGCGCAAGGAGGAGCTGTATGCGATCTGGTCGAATCTCCGGCTCAACGAGCTCAGTGACCAGATCAAGAGCTACTTTTCCTATACCCGCAATACCACCCTCTTCAGCGGATGGGTCCCCGCCGATCAGGCGGAGAAGGTCCGAAGCGCCATCGTCGAAGCAAGCGAGGGCAAGTGCGTCGTGGAGTGGACCGAGGCGACGGAGGTTCCCCGGGAAAGCGTCCCGGTGGCGGTGACAAGCCCCAAAGCTCTGGAACCGTTCCAGAACATGGTCAACAACTACGCCACGCCGGAGTACGGCACCGTCAACCCGACGATCTTCGTCATGATCGCGTACCTTTCGATGTTCGGCCTGATGTTCGGCGATGTGGGTCAGGGGCTTGTCCTGCTGCTGGTCGGACTCTTCGGATCCCGGAGCTACCGTCTCAATCCCGACAAGAAGGAAGGGCTTTTGACCCGCAACGTCACGAGCCTGCTCGTCTACCTCGGTCTCTCCTCGATGCTCTTCGGGGCGTTGTTCGGATCGTACTTCGGTCTGCCGCTTCTGCCGCCGCTCTGGTTCAATTTCGAGGCTGCGGTCGAAGGGCACGCTCCCGCCACCGCGCTGGTTCGCGACGTGTACGGAATTCTCGGCATCACGATCAGATTCGGGATCATCATCATCTACACCGGCCTCGTTTTGAACTGGGTCAACCTGTTCAGGAAGAAATCCTATGTTACGATGCTGCTTGACAAGAACGGAGTCGTCGGCGGCATTCTGTTCGGAACCGGAATCCATATGGCGTTCGGGTTCGTCCGAACGAGCTACCGCTCCTTCCCCTCCGATCCCTGGATCATCCCCACGCTCGTCATCTGCCTGATCCTGCTCTTCGCCAAACCGTACGTGCAGCACGTCGTCGATCGCAGGCATGGTCGGACGACCAGGACGTTTGGCCAGGTGGCCGCCGGTTCGATCATGGAGTTCCTGGTGGATGTCCTGGAGATCTTCACCGGATACCTCTCCAACACCCTCTCCTTCATGCGGGTCGCCGGTCTGGGGATCGCCCACGCTTCGCTGATGGGAACGTTCAAGTATCTCCAGTCGATGGTCGGCGGAGTGGGTGGTGTGCTCATCTTCATCGCAGGCAACATCCTGGTGATCGTCCTGGAGGGTCTCAGCGCGGGTATTCAATCGCTCAGGTTGAACTACTACGAATTCTTCTCACGGTATTTTACCGGCCGGGGAATCGCTTACCGGCCAGTCGGGCTCAAGCGATCCTCGTCCGCCGATCGATAATCTAGTGCATTTGATAGGAGGGTCTCGTATGACCAGATCGATGTTCAGAAGGAAAGTCTCGATGAGCTTGGTTGCAACCGCCCTGGTGCTGGTGGGTTCAGGGTTCATCTTCGCCCCGAGCGCCTACGCCGCCACGACCGAGGCGGTGGCCACGACCGGAATGGATTACAATCTCGCCCTGGTGGCGTTCGCCGCGGCTCTGGCGTTCTCCGTCGGCGCGATCTCCGCCGGTATGGCGATCGGCCGGGTCGGAAGCGCCGCGATGGGTGCAATGAGCGAACGGCCGGAGATCGGGACGCAAGCGCTCATCTTCATCGCCCTCGCCGAAGGAGTCGTCGTCTTCGGCTTCATCACCAGCCTGATGATTCTCGCGAAGGTCTGACGATGCGATACGTTGTCATCGGTGACGAGGACACTGTCCTAGGGCTCTCCCTGGTCGGTGTGTTCGGCATGCAGGCGACAAACTCGGAAGAAGCCCGGATCGCGTGGGAAAAAGCGCTCGAGGACAAGGAGAACGGAATCATCATCATCACCGATGAAGTCGCGAACATGATCCGATCCTCCGTCGATCGATACCTGTTCAGCGAAACGTTTCCCCTCGTCGTGGAGATCCCCTCGCCGAAGAGCGGTTCAAAACGCAGTGACCTCCGAGCCCTCGTGAACCAGGCGATCGGAGTGTCGTTGTGAGGATGAAGAGATGAAGAGTACAGAAACGCCATTATTGGAAGGAATCCTCAAGGAAGCGGCCCAAAGCGCCAAAGACCATCTTGAGGATGCCCGGGCGCAGGCCATGAAGATTCGTGAACGAGCGGAAAGCCGGGCCGAAGAGGAGGTCGCTTCCCAGAGACGCGCCACCGATGAGAAGGTGAAGCAGATCCGGCTGCGCCTTGCGACCAACAAGGCCTCGGCCAAGCGGAAGGCGGCGTTGAGGCAGGTCGACGACTCCTACCAGCGGGTGATGGACGCGGTTCTCGTGGCCCTCGATTGTGCGACCCTGAAACCCCACTTGCCGTATTGGATCGCCGAAGCGGCGATCGGGCTCGATCGGAACGAAGCGAAGGTCGCCTACAGCCGTCTCTGTCCCGTGACGGAAGAGGATCTGAAGAAGGCGGAAGCCCTGGTCCTCAAGGCGACCGGGGCGAAGATCCGTCTTCATCTGGAGGAGAAGTACATCCGGGGACTTGGGGTCGTCCTCTCCTCGCTCGACGGTTCGACCTCCTTCAACAATCAGGTCGATATCCGGCTCAGGCGCTTCGAGCGGCTGATCCGATCCATGATCCAGGAGCGGGCATGAACGAACGCATTATCGGAAAGATCAAGCGGGTCAACGGCCCCGTCCTGATCGTCAAGGGAATCAAGGATGCCCGGATGATGGAGCTGGTGCACATCGGCGAACAGCGCCTCGTCGGCGAGGTTGTCAAGCTCCACGACGGCGAAGCGACCGTCCAGGTCTACGAGGACGCCACCGGCCTGAGGCCGGAAGACAACGTCTACGGCAGCGGGATGAGCTTGTCCGTCGAGGTGGGACCGGGGCTCATCGGCCAGATCTACGACGGAATCCAACGCCCTTTGGAGGAGCTGATGGGCCTGTCCGGTGCGTTCATCGCCCGGGGACTCTCCTTTGATGCGATCAGTCACCTGAAACGGTGGGAGTTCACTCCCACGGTGAAACAAGGTGCTTCCGTCTCCAAGGGGATGATTCTCGGAACGGTCCAGGAGACCAATCAGATCGAGCACCGGATCATGGTGCCCTTGACGATCGAAGAGGGGATCGTCACCGAGATCGTCACGGAAGGTTCCTACACCGTCGTCGAACCGATTGCGAAGATCACCCTGCCCGGCGGTCGGACCGTGGATGTCCCGATGGCCCAAAGGTGGCCGATCCGGGTTCCCCGGCCCACCAGGGAGCGTCTTCCCCTCGACCGTCCCCTGATCACCGGCTTGAGGGTGATCGACACGCTGTTTCCCCTGGCGAAAGGGGGAACGGTCGCGATTCCCGGCGGGTTCGGCACGGGCAAGACGATGACCCAGCACTCGATCGCCCAGTGGTGCGATGCGGACATCATCGTCTACATCGGCTGCGGCGAGCGGGGGAACGAGATGACGGACGTCCTCAGGGAGTTCCCCCAGCTGATCGACCCCAGGACCGGCAACAGCCTGATGGATCGGACGATCCTCATCGCCAACACCTCAAACATGCCGGTCAGCGCCCGGGAGGCCTCGATCTATACGGGGGTCGCCTTGGCCGAATACTACCGGGACCAGGGATACCACGTCGCGATCATGGCGGACTCGACCTCCCGGTGGGCCGAGGCCCTTCGGGAGCTCTCCGGCCGGATGGAGGAAATGCCCGCCGAAGAAGGGTTCCCCGCGTATCTGCCGACCCGGATCGCCCAGTTCTACGAGCGGGCGGGGTATATGAAGACCCTCAACGACCGGGAAGGATCGGTCTCGATCATCGGTGCGGTCAGCCCTCCGGGCGGAGATTTCTCCGAGCCGGTCACCCAGCACACCAGGCGCTTCGTCCGCTGTTTCTGGGGTCTTGACCGGGGCCTGGCTTCCTCCCGTCACTATCCGGCGATCAGCTGGCTCGATTCCTACAGCGAGTACCTTGATGACGTGCGCCACTGGTGG
>JAAZJI010000296.1 GCA_012800465.1 Spirochaetales bacterium | reverse complement strand
TGCTCTGCATCAGGAGCTGAGGAATCAGAAACTGGGCATCGGTGCCTGGACGGTGAACGATGAGGAAGCGATGAAGAAGATCGCCGCCCTCGGAGTCGCCTTCATCACCAGCGACCGGCCCGACCTCTTGGTAGCGACACTCAGGCCCTAGCATCCCTGACCGGGGATGATTACATAGATCCGGAGGGGTTCTCTCCGGTTTTTTGTGCCCAAACACTTTCCGAAAAAACAAATCATGCCGATATTGGAGATATGGACTTTCTTGTCTCCACATCGGCGGACGGAACACGCGTCCTTCTCTGGCCGAACCTCGCCCAGCTTTGGATCTGGTTCATGATGTACTCCGTCATCGGCTGGCTCTGGGAGGTCGCCCTGTCCTTCCTTCAGGGAAGAGGGTTCGTGAACCGGGGCTTTCTCAACGGCCCCTACTGTCCGGTCTACGGAACCGGAGCGCTCCTCGTCGTGCATCTGCTGGGAGGCCTCACCAACCCTCTTTTGATCTTCCTCGCCGCGGCGGTCATCACCACGACGCTCGAATACCTGACCTCGTATGTGATGGAGAAGCTCTTCGACGGACGGTGGTGGGACTACTCCGACAAGCCGCTGAACATCAACAGCAGGGTCTACGCCACGGGATCGATTGCCTTCGGATCGTTGAGCCTTCTGGTCATCCGGTTCGTCCAGCCGTGGTTCTCCCGCCTCACCGCCCTGCTGAATCCGGCCCTTCTTTATGTGGTCGCCGGAGGGTCGGCCCTGATCGTCAGTCTCGATTTGACCCATACCGTGATCCAACTCATCGACTTCAAGCACCTCCTTTCCGAGCTACACAGACTGTCCGCCACCCATCCCCTCGACCGAATCGAAGACTCCCGATTGGTCCGCTTCCTGAAAAAACGAAGATCGCAAAGCCGCCGATGGCTCCACGCATTTCCCCGGATCCGCTTCGACAAGCTGGAACAGGGGCTGAAGCGCCTGAAGGAGTTCCTTGAAGACGAGTCCTGAAAAGAATCAGTTTGATCAAAGCGCAGGACTCCGGATTGACAAATCGAGGGTCTTTGCTAGAGTTTAATTGTAATACTCTTCTTGTTTTATAACAATAAAGGGAAAAGAACGGAGAAGAATGTACCCTTCAGAGTGAAGTTTTTCCAAACAGACGAACAAGCCGCTGCAAGTCAGCCGAGGTGCCCATGAAGTACCTGACCATCATGACCGTCATTTTCGCCCTCCTAAGCAGCATGCCCGGTTGTTCCTCCGAGCCCACGATCCATCAGGTCACCTTCGACAGCAATGGAGGCGGTGCGGTGCCATCGGTCAATGTCACCGATGGCGCCGGAATCGAAAAACCGCACGACCCCGCGAAACCGGGATACTCATTCAAAGGCTGGTACCGGCAAAACGATTACCAGCACGAGTGGGACTTCTCAACCGATGTCGTCACCGCCGACCTGACCCTCCATGCCAAATGGGAAGCGGAGAGCTACACGGTCACATTCGATGCTCAAGGAGGCGATGCACCCGACCCGACCGCCAAAGAGGTCGTCTTCGATCAAGCCTATGGAGAACTAGCCAATACCACCAAAACCGGCTATCGCCTTGTCGGGTGGACAACAAAGCCAAATGGAGGTGGAAGTTCAGTCGATGCTTCGACGATCTGTACGCGTACAGAAGATCATACCCTCTATGCCAAGTGGGAGCCCACCGTTCCCTTCATCGGCGAAGCCGGTGGTCTGGTGTTCTACGAAAACCCGAACCATGAGACGGATGGGTGGCGATACCTGGAAGCCGCCCCTAAAGGCTGGAATGGTGAAGACACCGATCCGATGGTGATATTCGGGTATTACCGCCCTCAGGGAGGGGTAGCGGAAAAAACAGGAGCAAATGGCAGGGAAATCGGTGACGGGTTGCTCAATACCCAGATTCTGGTCGATAAAATGGGAGA
>JAAZJI010000295.1 GCA_012800465.1 Spirochaetales bacterium | reverse complement strand
TTCCCCGCCTGGTCCGAAAGTGGACGAACCTTTCGCAGCAACGCGGAGGAGTTCGAGGATCCCGAGGAGAGGGCGAGACCCGGCTCGAGCTGGATCGCCGCCGGATCCAGGATCGGATCGCCCTCCTCAAGAAGCAGCTTCTCAACGTAGCCCAACAGCGGGAGGTGCAGCGCTCCTCCCGCTTGAAGAGCCCCAATCCGATCGGCGCGATCGTGGGCTATACGAACAGCGGAAAATCGAAGCTGCTCAACACCCTCACCCGGGCGGGGGTGCTCGCCGAGGACAAGCTTTTTGCGACCTTGGATCCCACGACCCGCCTCTTCAGGCTTCCCGGAGGGGAGGAGGTGCTCTTAAGCGACACGGTCGGCTTCGTCAGCGACCTGCCCCACCATCTCATCGATGCGTTCAGATCCACGTTGGAGGAAGCCAGATATGCGGATTTTCTCATCATCGTCTGCGATGCGAGCCACCCCGACATGATCGCGACCTACACCACCACGGTCCAGGTCCTGGAGGACCTCGGGGCCACCGACAAGCCGGCGATCGTGGTGGCCAACAAGATCGACAAGGTCGAGGACTTCTTCCCGCTTAGCCGCCTCAAGAGCCTCTACCGGCCGGTTCTGGAGACCTCCCTGAAGACCGGAAAGGGGGTGGACGAGCTGGTCGACGCGATCGGCGAGACGATCCACGCCCTGAATCCCACCCTCACCTACAAGCTCCCCAACGACCGGCATGACCTGGTGGCGTACCTCCATCGCAGCGGACAGGTAGCGGACATCTCCTACACCGAGGAGGGGATCATCGTGAAAGCCCGCCTCGCCGAACGCTTCGCCTCCTCGCTGAGCTCCTACCGAGTCTGACTCTTCCACCCGATACCCTTTCCCGTTACTATTACACATATGGAGGAAGTGTATCCATGAAACGACACCTCACCGCCCGTGCGATCGTCATCGGAATCCTGGGCCTCTTGGTCATCACCGCATCCTCGATGTATGTCGCCCTCAGGATGGGCGCCCTTCCGTGGCCGACGATCTTCGTCACCGTCCTTTCGATGGCCGTGCTGAAAAAAGCGCGCGCCTCCACCCTTCAGGAGATCAACGTCACCCACACGATCATGAGCAGCGGGGCGATGGTCGCCGGCGGGCTCGCCTTCACGATTCCCGGCTTGTGGATGCTCAATCCTGATGCCGTGTTCCCGCCGATGAGCCTCATCACCCTCGCCGTGGTCGGGGCGATCCTGGGTACCCTCTTCTCCGCCCTTCTCCGCAAGCGCCTGATCGTCGAGGAGGAGCTTCCCTATCCGATGGGGATCGCCGCGTTCAACACCCTCAAGGCTTCCGAGGAAGGAGGTAGCGGTGCGAAGACGCTCTTTACATCAATGGGAGGATCGGTCATCTTCACCCTCCTCAGGGACGCGTGGGGAAAGATCCCGGCGCTGCTCACCCCCTTCGGAGGCAACGCCCTCGTTCCCTCCTTCTCCTTCTGGGTCTCGCCGATGGCGGCGGGAATCGGGGCGATCATCGGCCCGGTCTACGCCCTCTTCTGGTTCGGCGGAGCGATCTTCGGCTACTATCTTCTCACCCCGGTCGGGATCAGGACGGGCCTCTTCGGCGACATGGCCGCCGCCGACGTCTTCAGGCAGAACCTCGGGATCGGACTGATGATCGGAACGGGTCTGGGGGTCTTCATCCACGCCCTCTTTTCAAAGATTCTTCGACCGAAAACGTTGGAAGAGAAACCGAAAAAGAGTCAACGAACGCTCTTTCTCATATCGCTCGTCCTGCTCCTCGCGGTGATTCTTCTGTCGCTTGGAACCGAGCTGGGGTTCGTCGAGGCGCTGGTCCTCATCGTCGGCATCTATCTGACGACCTACCTCTCCGGAATGCTGACCGGCCAGACGGGGATCAACCCGATGGAGATCTTCGGCATCCTCGTGCTGCTCGTGATCCGGCTGATCTCCAGGCCATCCCTGCTCGCCTCCTTCTCGATCGCGGCGGTGGTCGCCGTCGCCTGCGGCCTCACCGGAGACGTGATGAACGACCTAAAAAGCGGACACCTCCTGGGAACCAACCCCCGGGATCAGATTCTCGGTGAAGGAATCGGAGGGGTGATCGGGGCGGTTGTCTCGGTCATCGTCCTCTTGGCGATGAAGCATGCGTTCGGCGGCTTCGGCACCGCCCTG
>JAAZJI010000004.1 GCA_012800465.1 Spirochaetales bacterium | reverse complement strand
GCGAGTGGCATGGAGCCCCTCAGGAAGAGGTGTTCGCCCATGCGATGAAACAGATCGAGCAGCTTGACCGGGCCCTCAAGGCGTGCAACCGCGAACGCCTTGACGGGCTGTACGCCCTCTTTCTCTCCCACCTGAAGAGGACGCAGTACGTACCCCGGCAGCAGGAGGAGGGAATCGAGGTCTATCGCTGGCCGCAAGGGGCTTGCATCGCCGGCCCGTACCGCTTCTTCCTGGGCCTCGATCAGGAGGGGGCGGAAGTTCTCGACGACCCCTATCCCTTCCTTTCCGAACGGGTTCGGCAGACCCTGATGAAGCGGAAGGAGCTCGGACGATATCACCTCCGAGCGGCGTCCCTGGGTAACGGCATCCTCTCATGCCACCGCCGCTCCAACGGCGGAGAGAAGCTCATCCACTTCTATTTCCTCGAAGAGGGAACGGTCCGTGAGCACGAGGAAAGCATGCTTCTCGACCGCGATCCGCTAAGCGGCGAGCTGAAACGAGTCCTGAAGAAGAAAGGTGATCAGAGACCCACCCACCTGCAGAGGCGAAGTTTCGACCGTGCGCTGTCCGGCTCCCTGGCCCCACGGGGAAGCGACCATACCCGGTCTTTCATCGAGGAACGCCTCAGACGGCTTCCCTATGAGGAGGATGGACGACTCAGGCTCTCCGCCACGGGAATCGATACCTTCGCCACGTGCCCGTATACCTATCTGGCTCGCTACCTCTACAAGATCGATCCGTTCGACTATCGGGAGATTCCGGTCGACAACAAGGCGATCGGGGTGCTGCTGCACGATATCTATGGAAGATTCTTCACCTCGATCGGGCCCTTCGACGGCGAGAGGATCGAATCCTATGAGATCGGTCTTCAGACGGCCTTCGACCATGCGCTTCTGAAGACGTACGGGACCCGGGGGCCCACCGCTTCGATCCGCCAGTGGATCATCCATACCTACCGCCCCCGGATTCTCAAGATTCTGGAGGAGGAAAAGAAATATTTTGAACACCTCCGAACCACCGACACGGAGAAGGAGCTTGTCTGGGAAGGCGACCGGGTGGTCCTGGACGGGCGGATCGACCGGATCATCGAGATGGGGCCGATGGAGTGGGGGGTCGTCGACTTCAAGAAGGGTGAAGGGTTCAATCCGGTCAAATTTGAACACGATGAACACGTCGAACATGTCGTCTCCTATCAACTGTTGGTCTATCAGGCCCTCATCGAACGAAACGATCTGGGCAACGTGGTCGCGGCTGCCTACTATTTCGTCGAAGACGGTAAATACCGGTTCCTGTACGAACAGAAGGATGCGAAAAAGCAGGAGCTCTGCCGAATCGAACTGGACGGGATGTTGGATCGGATCCTGTCCGCGGTCCGGCGGGGCGACTTCGCCGCCACCCCCGGAGACAAGGCGTGCAGTCGGTGTTCCTTCCGGGCGCTCTGCCGAAGGAGGTACTCGGCACCATGATCACCTTCGAGCAATTCCTTGAACGTGTTTCCCTTCGTCCCGATAAAGACCAGATGAAGGCGATCGATGCCGATGTGAACTGCGTGGTGAGCGCCGGAGCGGGCAGCGGGAAGACGATGGTCTTAAGCTACCGCTTCGTGCGCCTGGTTTTGGAGCGCAAGGCGCGCTTTGATCAGATCCTCACCTTGACCTTCACCCGCAAAGCCGCCCGGGAGATGCACCGCCGGATCCACGACCACCTCTCGCTCTGCAACGATGATGATGAGAT
>JAAZJI010000294.1 GCA_012800465.1 Spirochaetales bacterium | reverse complement strand
TGAGCTGACCTATGCCGACGGCGCCCAGGTGGCCTGCGGCTTCGGGACGGTCTATGAGGCGATCGAGAAAGTCGGCGTCTCGGGCAACGATACGGTCCTCGTCGTCGGCCTCGGGCCGGTGGGGATGGCGACCCTGATGCTCGCCAAGGCGATGGGCGCCACCAAGCTCTTCGGAATCGAGACCAACGTCGATCGGATCGAGATGTGCAGGAAGCTCGGAATCCTCGATCATGGCTTCACCCCCTCGCCCACCGTGGTCTCCGAGATCAAGGCGCTCACCGGCGGCCACGGCGTCGAACGGGCGTTCGACTGCTCGGCCAACGCCGAAGGACGGGCGACCGCGATCCGGGCGACCCGCAAGTGGGGAAAGATCGCCTTCGTCGGTGAGGGAGGAAGCGTCACCTTCAATCCGAGCGAGGACATGCTCCACGACCAGAAGACGATCTACGGCAGCTGGGTGACCTCGATCTGGAAGATGGAGGATCTGGTGGAGCGCCTCGTCCGATGGAACATCCATCCCGAGGACCTCATCACCCACCGCTTCAGCCTTGATGATGCGGACAAGGCCTATGCCCTGATGGCCAGCGGCAAGTGCGGAAAGGTCTGCGTCTGCTTCGATGAAGAATTGAAATAATCGTCTTTTTTCCAGGGAGGAATGGAATGAGTCCGGTTCTCGGCATCGATTTCGGAACGGCGGGCGTCCGTGCGGTCGTGGTGGATCCCCATACCGGTTCGATCCTCGGAAGCGGCGAATATGCCTATCGACATACCCCCCTCTACCCCGACCCCTTCATGGCCCGCCACCACCTGGCCGATTACCTCCTCGGTCTTGAAAAGGCGGTCAAGGACGCGACCGAGGAACTCGATGCTTCCCGGATCATGGGTTTGGGGTTGTGTTCGACCGGCTCGTCGATCCTCCCCGTCCTGGAAGACGGAACCGCCCTGCTTGACCTTCCCGCCCATCGAAGCAATCCAAACGCCCACATCTGGCTGTGGAAGGACCATACTCCGATCGAGGAAGCGAAACGGATCAACGACCTCATCCGCCGTTCATATCCCCACTATCTTCAACGCATCGGCTCGGTGTACTCCGCCGAGTGGTACTGGTCTAAGGTCCTTGCCTGCCTCCGCGTCGATTCCGCGCTCTTCCGCGAGGCGTATACGTGGATCGAGATCACCGACTATCTCCTCTTTCTCCTGAGTGGAAAGACCCATATCGACGAAGCGATACGAAACATCTGTGCGGCGAGTCACAAGGCTCTCTATGATGAGGGCTATCCTCCCCTCTCCTTCCTCGGGGAGCTGGACGAGCGGCTCGTCCCTCTGGGCGAATCCCTTCACCGCAGCGAGGTCCGGCCGTGCAACCGAAGAAGCGGGACCCTGAACAGCGAGTGGGCGAAACGGCTGGGACTGCAGGAGGGCATCCCCCTTGCCACCGGCGCGCTCGATGCGCATTTCGGGGCGATCGGATCGGGGGTGGGATCGGGGACGCTGGTGAAGATCGTGGGAACCTCCTCCTGCGACCTGACGGCCCTGCCCCTGACGACCCGGCTCGCCGACACCGAGGGCCTTTCCGGAGTGGTGGAGCACTCCGTCCTTCCGGGGATGTGGGGGATCGAAGCGGGCCAAAGCGGAGTCGGGGACATCTTCGACTGGTATGTGAACACCTTCCTCG
>JAAZJI010000293.1 GCA_012800465.1 Spirochaetales bacterium | reverse complement strand
GGGGATCGAGGAGGAGGGGGTTCTTCCCGGCGGACTGAAGCTTCCCCGAAAAGCCCACAGCTACTTCCTCAAGGCGGGCAAAGGCGCGTATCCCCTGGATGATTCGGCCCTCGCCCTCTCCTACGCTCTTGCGGTCAGCGAGGAGAACGCCTCGGGCAACCTGGTCGTCACCGCTCCTACCTGCGGCAGTGCCGGGGTGCTTCCCGGAGTGCTCTACTACTACGCAAAGCAAAAGGATGTCGGAAGAATCCGGATTCTTCGTGCCCTGCTTACCGCCGGGCTGGTCGGAAACCTCGTGAAGACCAACGGGTCGATCAGCGGAGCCGAGGTCGGCTGCCAGGGGGAGATCGGGGTGGCGTGCGCGATGGCCGGGGCCGCCGCCGCCCAATTGAACGGCGGATCGATCTTCCAGGTCGAGTACGCCGCGGAGATGGGCCTGGAACACCACCTCGGACTGACCTGTGACCCGATGCTGGGACTGGTCCAGATCCCCTGCATCGAACGCAACGCCCTCGCGGCGATGCGCTCCCTCGACCACGCCACCTACGCCCTGCTCGGCGATGGACGGCATAAGATCAGTTTCGACACCGTGGTCGACGTGATGCTGGAGACCGGCCAGGCCCTTCCCCCGCTCTATCGTGAAACGAGCCTCGGCGGGTTGGCCCGGGTCCGGAGTTGACAAACCAAACCCATACCGGACACCCTTAAGCCCATGAGCGACGAACTGCTTCGCGTCGAAGGACTCACCTATTGCCTTGACGAAGACAAAACCATGCTCGACAACCTCTCCTTCTCCATCCGGGAAGGAAGCTTCACGCTCCTGTGCGGCCCCAACGGAGCGGGCAAAAGCACCCTTCTTCGGATTCTCAAAGGCCTCTATCCCGTAAAAGCGGGAACGATCGTTTTCGAAGAGAAGGATGTAACCAACAAGAAAAAGGTGCGGCTTCGGAAGATCGGTCTCGTCTTCCAGGACGCCGACAGCCAGTTCGTCGGCCAGAGCGTGGAGAAGGACCTCCGCTTCGGGTTGGAGAACCTGGATCTTCCGGTGGAGGAGCAAAACCGGCGGATCGATGAAGTGCTTCGCCTCCTTTCGATGGAAGATCTGCGGCATCGGCACCCCCATGCCCTCAGCGGCGGGGAGAAGCGGAAGCTCGCGATCGCCGGGGTCCTGGCGATGCAGCCGAAGATCATCCTCCTCGATGAACCGTTCGCGAACCTCGACTACCGTTCGACCGGAGCGACCCTCAAGCTGCTGCTCCGCCTGCAAAACGAGGGACATACGATCATCCTCGTCAGCCATGAGATCGAGAAATGCATGGCTCATGCCGATCATGTATTGGTTCTGGATGATGGCCTGCTCGTCGAAGACGGGAGCCCTGAAAAGGTCCTCCCTCGCCTTCCAAGACATGGAATCCATGTCCCGCATGGCACCCCGCCGGAGAAACTCACATGGCTCGCAGAGTGATCTTCTCCTACCGCCATCAGGATCGGCTCCTCAACCGGACGCACCCGTTCGTCAAGGTGTTCGCACTCTTATGCGGCTGCATCCTGCTCATCGATGCGTCCGTTCTTCTTGTTTCGACCATCGCCCTGTTTCTTCTTCTCCTGACGGGTATCCAACGGCTTCCCCTCCGCTCGTATGCCCGTCAACTCAGGTTTTTCATCCTCCTGTTCGCCCTCATCGCCTTGAGCGAATACCTCCGATCAGGATCGGTCCGCTCGGCTCTCATCGTCCTTTCCCGCTACGCCCTGATGATCCTCTACGCGCTTCTCATCACCGATTCCACGAGCGGCGACGAGGTCGCAAGCTCCCTCCCCCTGATCAACGGGAGCGTTCTGGCCGGCGGGATCGAACTGACCCTGGCGATCGTCCCGATGATCTTCCAGATCAGCGAGGAGATCCGGGCAGCCCGGAAGGCGCGCCTGGGAACATGGTCGATCAGGGGGACGTTCGAATACCTGTCCACGCTCTTCGAACTGCTTCTGGTCCGCATCGAGGAACGGGCCCTTGCTCTCGAAGGCCGCCTCTTCGATGCGAAACGCAAACGACACGCTTCCCGCATATCGCTCCATGACCTTCCGATGGTGCTCGCCACGGCCTTCTTCATCGCCTTGAGGATGGTTGGCCATGAATAAGGAAGAGATCCGCGAAGCGATGAAAAAATTGAACAAGACGCGAAAAGACGTCGACCATCGCAGTGAAGATGCGGCGACGGTGACGGCGCTGTTGGGCTCTGAGCTCTTTTACGCATGCGATTGGGTCTTCGGCTTCATGCCGCTTCATTGCGAAGTTGATGTCACACCCGTTCTGCAGGAGGCCCTCCGGGCGAAGCGCCTGGCGCTTCCCCGCTCCAATGGCGATGACACCCTCACCTTCGTGGAAGTGAAGAGTCTTGATGAGCTGGCACCGGGGCGCTTCGGAATCCTTGAACCGCGTGCGGGTGCCGAAGTTCGGCCCACTTCATATTCATTGATCATCGTCCCCGCGTTGGCGTATACCCCCAAGCGGGTGCGTCTTGGCCGTGGGAAGGGGTTTTATGACCGATATCTGGAACGCTTTCCCGACCCGGTGAGCATCGGAGTCTGTCGGACCTGGCAACTGATCGAGGATCTGCCGGTCGGCATCCATGACCGGCAGGTCGATACCTTGCTCTGTAGCGGAATCCGGTATTGATCAGAGGGTCGCCAGGTACTCGTTCATCGCTTTTGCCGCTTGTCTGCCCTGGCCCATCGCCAGGATGACCGTGGCCGCCCCCAAAACGATGTCTCCGCCCGCATACACCCCTTCCAGACTGGTCGCGCACGTCGAGGGATCGACGATGAACGTCCCCTTGTGGCTGGTCTCGATTCCGTCCGTCGTCGCCTTGATCAGGGGGTTGGAATCATTTCCGATCGCGACGATCACGGTGTCATAGGACCGGAGGGACTCCGTCCCCTCGATCATCATCGAGCGGCGGCGCCCATCCTTGTCCTCGGGTCCCAGCTTGCATTCGATCACCTCGACCGCTTTCACCCGGCCATCCTCGCCGGGAATGATCCGCTTGGGGGCGAGGAGGTAGAGGAACTCGATCCCCTCCTCCTTGGCGTGGGCGATCTCCTCCCGCCTTGCGGGCATCTCCGCTTCCGTCCGACGGTAGATGATGCTCACCACCTCCGCACCGAGCCGCTTGGCGGTCCGGGCGGCATCCATCGCGACGTTGCCCGCCCCGAAGACCGCCACCCGCTTGGAACGATACATCGGCGTCAACGCGTTGGTCTTCGCGTATGCTTTCATCAGGTTGCTCCGGGTCAGATACTCGTTGGCGCTGAAGACCCCGATCGAGTTCTCCCCCTCGATGTCCAGGAACCGGGGAAGGCCCGCTCCGCTGCCGACGAAGATCGCATCGAAGCCGTCCTTGTCAAAGAGTTCATCCACCGTGCGGGTCTTTCCGACAAGGTAGTTCAATCGGATCTCCACCCCCATCTTCCGAAGAATCTCCAGCT
>JAAZJI010000292.1 GCA_012800465.1 Spirochaetales bacterium | reverse complement strand
TCAAGGTGGGCTTGACGATCACCCCGATCGATCCGTCGGAGGAGGCGACCGCCTGGATCAACCCGTCGTCGATCGACTCCTCACCCAGGCCATCGAGGGGAGTGAGAATCGTGATCGAGCTGGTATGGGTGTGCATCCATGGATCGCTCTCCGTCCCGGTCGGCAAACCCGCCTCCCCGGCCCCCAGGAAACCGGGGAGGAGGAACAGGAGAAGAAACAGGAAGACTGAATGCTTTTTCCATCGTCCAGCCATTGGAGCCACCATAGCATGAAACCGGAAAATTGGACAGTCGTTACACATATCCGGGAACCTGCACTGGTTCCGGAAAAACCTGTTTCCAGTTTAAAAAAAGGTAACAATGTGCAAAAATATAAAGTAGGTGCATCCGAAAACAGCTGGAAGTCGATTTTGTCGTGAATGCAGGTACCAGGCGTTACTACATCCAGTCCGCGTATGCCATGCGGGATCGGAATACGATGCTGCGCGAGCAAGCAGCGTTGCTACGGATTCCCGACTCGTTCAAAAAAATAATCGTTACAGGTGGAAATTCTCCTGTATGGATGAATGAAGAAGGAATTCTGATCATCAATCTGTTTGACTTCCTGCTGAATCCGGACAGTCTGGATCTCTAGTCATCCAGGAAATGATGGGCTTTATAGATGTGTTCCCGGGTCAACGGGTCGATCTTCACCAGGCTCCCGACGATGGGCTTCAGGCGGGATCGGATGTTGGTCCGGTCGTAGGGGCACACCGGTTTGACGACCGGAAGATCGTACACTTCGGAGAGACGGAGGATCTGGCGCTCATGGATTTCGATCATCGGCCGGATGACTTGGATCTTCCCGTCGAAAAACGGCTGGACGGGTCTCATCGTGTCGAACGATCCTCGAAAACACAGGTTGATCAGCGATGTTTCGACAAGGTCGTCGAGGTGATGCCCCATCGCGATTTTGACGATCCCTTCCTTTTCCGCCCAATCGAAGAGGATCCGCCTGCGGTTGCGGCTGCATAGATAGCAGTTGAATGCTCCTTTGAAGGAAGAAGGACGTTGTTCTTCATCGACAATATGAAAGGCGTATCCAAGCTCGGTGAAGAAGACGGCAAGCTTCTGCCGATACTCTCCTGGAATAGGATGCTCCTTCCAGTCGATCATCACCGCCTGAAGGGCATAGTCGATCGGCAGCCACTTCTTTCTCAGCGAAAGCGCCAGGGCGAGGGCGAGGCTGTCCTTTCCGCCGCTGGCACTCAGTAGGACCGTATCTCCGTCCCTGATCATCGAATACCGGTTGATCGCCCTCCCGGTCGCTTTCACCAGGCGCATCACCCACGGGGGAAGGTCGCCGTCCAGAAGCGTCCGATAGGGAAGCTTCTCATCCATGGAGATTCCTCCAGGTGTGAATCAGGGCCTTCGGGTCGATCGTGGGATTGGAAAAGAGGCGCACGGTCCGAAGGGACGAGGTGAATTCGAGCGCCCGGCTGCGGGTGAAGAGGGGGTCGACATCCTCGAATTTTCCCAGAAACGTCTGATTGTGGACGATGGGGATATCGGATTCGAAGGAGACCCGCTCCGGGATATCGATGACGATCGAGCCGCTTGGCAGGTTCAGCGTTTGTTCAATCCGTTTTTCATACTCGCTGCGCCGGTCAAGGTCGAGGGCGGCGGTGTGGATCGGATCCTTTTCATCGAAGAGCTCTTCGACCACCGGTCGGAACAACCGGTTCTCCCGGACCCGGTCAAGGAGATTCCCAAGGGGTCGTTCGGTCCGGCTCAGCAGGAAGAAGCTCTCGTCATCAAGGCCATAGAGCTGCTCCTCATCGAGGGTGCCCCGGTTCAGGTTTTCATGGAGATACCGCTTGATCATCGCCGTCGCGCTCCTGACCGATGTATGCCAGTACACGTTCCGGTACATCAGGTACTTCGAAAAGAGCAGGTGCTCGACCGATCCCAGCGCCTCGATTCCGAGGGCAAGCTCCCTTTCGTGGAGGTGGAGGTGGTCGGTGATGTAGGAGACGTCCTGGATTCCATAGGGGACCCCGGCGAAGTAGGCATCCCGGTTCAGGTAGTCGAGCTTGTCGGGATCGAGGGCTCCGCTCAGGATCGATCGATAGAGGAGGACCTCCCCATCGCTCGTCGGGCGATCCTCGTCGATGATGTCGCCGATGGTCTTTGCATCAAGAGCGGCATCTTGCAATGCAGTAGCGAGGATTCGGTCGTCTTCAAGCAGCTTGGTCGCCAATTGCTCGTGGGATCTCAGGGGGAGTTCCTTGAGGCTGTGGGTGAAGGGGAAGTGCCCGATGTCATGGAGGAGGGTGGCGGCGAGGAAGTGCCGGATCCCGTCGATCGAAAGAAGCCCCCCGTCCGCTTTTCGCCTCAGCAGACTGGCGATGAGCAGGCCGGAGAGGTGGAACACCCCGAGGCTGTGGCTGAGCCGGGTGTGCACCGCCCCGGGGTACAGGTGGAACGCGACGCCCAGCTGCTTGATCCTTCCCAGCTTGATGAAGCTCGGAGTTCGGACAACTTCGGCGAGATATGCGGGAATCGAGATATCCTTCCACAGCGGATCGCGGAAGGTCCGGGCGTGGGTGAAGCTCGGATCGGTGAGAAACCGGGTGTACGTCAGACTCATAT
>JAAZJI010000291.1 GCA_012800465.1 Spirochaetales bacterium | reverse complement strand
GGCTGCAGCGCGATCCGGTCGGAGCGCTCGTCGGAGTCGTTCTGGACAGCGCGAGCCTGATCGTGATCGGCAGCGGAGTATTCGGCATGATCTTCGAAGGGTGGGTGATCGGCCTGAGCGGGGGTCCCGACATTGACGAAGATGCGTATATGAAGATGACGAGCCTGAAATTTATGCTTGGCGGCGTGATCGCCTTGGGAGCGAGCCGGATCATCCAGGGAGTCATACCGGCGGTCCATGGCCTCAGGTACAACAAGGTTCTGAGGGATGGACTCGGACTTGAAAAGGATCTCAGCGACGCCGTTCGGCCCACCATCGGATTCGCCCCGCTTCCAACCGTGAACGGACGGCTTCAGTGGCAGGTCGCCGCCCGGGTTCCCCTGAAGTAGATGTAGAAAAGAAGACCGGAATCGCATATACTGCCGACACATCCACCGGAGGTCTCCATGAAACGCCTTGTCTTGTTGCTCATCCTTCCCGTGTTGCTCGCCTCGTCCCTGCTTGCCGTCGGAGAACTGCTGTTCGATGTCGCCGTCGTGGGGCTCGACATCATGGTGACCGCCGGCAAAGGCCCGGTGACGGTCACCCTCGATGAGGGAAAGGATCCGGTCACGATCGGCGGAACCGGGATCAGGCCGATGAGAAGAACCTTTGAAGAGTACGACTTTTCGACCCTCGGATACGAGGAGCGGCTTCGGATCTACGATCGCTTGAGCGTTCCCGTCGTCTGGCCGATCGTGAAGAACATCACGATCGGGTTCGGCAACGGTTCGGTGCTTCAGTACGATTCGATGGGAGCGCTCACCGGAGCCGTCCTGGACGGAGCGAGCGCGCTCACGCTGAGCGTCGGACTGGGGATCTTCATCGGCCTCATCAGCGTCCATCCGGACACCTTTTCCGACCATCTCCCGCTCTTTTCGGTCGGCGTGGACCTGATGGTCGCCGGCATGATCGGCCTCGGAGTGAGCCGGATCGTTCAGGCGATCATTCCTGCGGTCTACGGCCTGAGGTACAACAAGATCCTCAGAGAGGGGCTCGGTCTTGAGAAGGATCGGAGCGATGCCCTCAGGCCCGCACTCGGGTTCGCTCCGCTTCCCACCTCTGACGGCCGGCTTCAGTGGCAGGTCGCAGCCCGAGTCCCCCTACAGTGAAGAAAGACGATCGACTTTGACGGTAAGAGCTCCCTCGTCGCTCTCGACGACTCCTTGGATAACAAGCGGGCGAGCGGAGCCCAGCAGCCGCTCATGGCGCCGATAGACCTCAGGGAACAGCACCGTCTCGAACAATGCCGTTTCATCCTCGAAGGAGAAGAACGCCATCACCTCTCGGGCGGAGGTGAAGACCCTCTTTACCGCGATCGGACAGCCGACGAGGGTTACCCGTCCGCCTACATGACCGGGAAGATTCTTCGCAAGGATTCGTCTGATTCCTTGTAGATGGGTGGCATAGAGGATGAGGGGATGGGCGTTCCGAAGAAAGCCCAACGTCTCGAATTCGGCCTGAAGCTCCTCGAGGGTGCGGCGGGCCGGGGGAAGCCGAACCAGAGGAACCTCGCTGGATTGTCCAAAAAGCTCAAGCTGAGCATCCTTGTGCCCCTCGCATACGGTCGTCAGAACGACCCGCAGCTGATCGCTTCGGCGGGTGCCGGGGGCGAGTGCGTCCAAGGCTCCGCTTTGGCTTAAGGACTGCCACTCTTCCCGACCGAGGTGCAAGCGGGAGACCGCCTCCTCCAATGAGTTGAAGGTGCCGCTTTCGGCGCGTTCCCGGATGATCTGCAGGATCGCCCGTTCGCTCAGGGTCGCTATCGCCATCAAGCCGACGATGATCGTATTCCCGCTTGCGACATATGCCCGTTGGCTTCGATTGAGATCCGGGCCTTCGACGATGAGGCCCATCCGCCTTGCTTCGGAGACATAGGCTCCCTCATGGTAGTACCCGCCCTGGTTGGTCAGCACCGCGGCGAGGAAATATGCGGGATGATGGGTTTTGAGATATGCGCTTTGAAAGGATACCATCGCGTACGAAGCGCTGTGCGGCTTGCAGAAGGAGTAGCCGTCGAAGCTCAGCATCATCGCCCAGACCCGTTCGATCGTTTGAATCGGAACCCCGTTGTATATGCATC
>JAAZJI010000290.1 GCA_012800465.1 Spirochaetales bacterium | reverse complement strand
TGGTCAGCTCGATCGGATAGCCGTAGGTATCGTAGAGCTTGAACGCGGTCCGGCCGCTGATGATCCGGTTCGGGCTCTTGAGCAGGTTCGGAAGCATCTTCTCGAACTCCCGCTCCCCTTTCGCCAAGGTCGCGCTGAACTTCGCCTCTTCGGCGGCAAGCTCCTTCATCACGAACTCCCGGTTCTCAAGAAGCTCCGGATAGGGCTTTTGGTAGAGCTCGATGACGACTTGGGCCAGCTCGGGGAGGAAGGACCCCTCGATCCCGAGCTTATGGGCATGGCGGACCGCCCGCCGGATCAGGCGGCGAAGGATGTATCCCTGGCCGACGTTGGAGGGGGAGACCCCCTTCTGGTCGCCGAGGATGAAGACGCCGGTGCGGACATGGTCGGAGAGAATCCGGATCGACATGTCGTCCTCTTCGTCCTCCCCGTAGGTTTTGTTCGCCAGAGTTTCGATCCGTTTGATGATCGGGGTGAACACCTCGGTCTCATACACCGATCGCTTGCCTTGAAGGATCGCGATCGTCCGCTCGATCCCCATCCCGGTGTCGATGCACTTGCGCTCCATCTCCGTGTAGGTTCCGTCGGCGTTCTTCACGTATTGCATGAACACGTCGTTCCAGATCTCGAAATACTTGCCGCAGGAACAGCCCGGCCGGCAATCGGATCCGCACGCCTCGCGCCCGGTGTCGATGAACATCTCGCTGTCCGGTCCGCACGGTCCGGTTTCACCGGCGGGGCCCCACCAGTTGTCCTCCCGGGGCAGAAAGTAGATCCGTTCATCCGGCACCCCGAGCTTCCGCCAGGCCGCGGCGGCCTCCTCGTCCCGCGGCACCTCATCGTCGCCGGCGAAGACCGTTACCGAAAGCTCGTCCGTCTCCAATCCCAGGACGGTGGTGAGGAACTCGTGGCTGTAGGCGATCGCCTCCTCCTTGAAGTAGTCCCCCAGCGACCAGTTGCCGAGCATCTCGAAGAAGGTCAGGTGGTGGGGGTCGCCGACCGCCTCGATATCCCCGGTGCGGATGCATTTCTGGTAGTTCACCAGGCGCCGACCGCTTGGGTGCTCGCTGCCGAGGATGTAGGGAACGAGCGGGTGCATCCCCGCGGTGGTGAAGAGGACGGTGGGGTCGTTCTCGGGAATGAGCGAGGCGCCACTGATCTGTTTGTGGTCCTTGGAGACGAAAAAGTCGATGAATTTCTGGCGCAATTCATTGGCGGTAAGCTGTTTTTTCATAATACTGAGATAGTAGTGAAGCTGTCGCGCCACTGTCAAGGATGGCTCAGTCGAAGAGTTCGAGCTGCTTGATCTTCTGCAGCTCCTTCGCCGTGTTCTGGATCCCTTTCACCGCCTTGGCGACCGCACCGGGCAGCTGGGTCGGCTTCTTGATGACGTAGACCCGCTCCTTGCCCAGGAACTGCCGGGGCCAGAGGACCGCATGGTTGTCGAGGCTCTGCTGGTAGAAGAAGAGCAGCCGTTTCTGCTCCAGGGCGAAGGAGGCCTGGCGGACCGCTCCCCCGCCGTCCCGATCCTCCACCACGACGCTTGCCAGACTCAGGGCGCTCATCAGCCGGTTGCGTAGAAGGAAGTGGAACTTCTGGGTCCGGGTCGCAGGTCCGAAGCGACTGACGACCGCTCCCTGCTTTCCGATGATCGCTTGAAGCTCTTTGTGCTCTGCCGGATATGTCTGATTGAGCGGGGTTCCGATCACGGCGATCGTCTTCTCTCCTTCGGAGAGCACGCTCTTGTGGGCGATCGCATCGATTCCCAAGGCGAGCCCGCTGGCGACGACGAAGTTCCCTCTTGCCAAGCTAAGCGCACTCTGATACGCCAGCTTCCGCCCCTCCAGCGAGGGCGAGCGCGTCCCGATGACGCTGACGATCGGCTGCTTCAGGAGGTTCACGTCCCCCCGGACGTAGAGGAACCGGGGGATGTAGGCGAACATGCTCACCTGCCTGGGCCACAGGGGGCTTTCACGGCCGATGATCCGAATCCGCCCTTCCAGGTTCCCGAACGCCCGGACGTTCTCTTCATACGCCTGGCGAACCGCGGCGATGTCACGATCCAGCAATCGGGCGTATTCCGCATAGTTCCGATCGAAGGGTTCATTGATGTCAAGGAGTTCCTTCGCCCGATCGAACGCCTCTTCCGCCTTGGTCTCCGATCCCCGGAGGGCGGTGAGGAGCGTCTCATAGTGCAGGGCGTGGCGTACTTCCCGATCCATACCGATACTGTATCACCCCGATGTGAAGAGGGCAATGCGGGAAAAACGCTCAATCGTCCCCGTGGAGCTCGTACTTCTTTCGCCCGTATCAGGGGATTGGTGGAAATGAGTTTGAGAATCTCATCCCGGAAACACCCCCGCGTATGCGGGGAAGACGGATACGGAACCTCTTGTATAAAAATTAGTGGTAGTTTTACTAGTAGTTTTTTTCTTCACTACTCCTATCCAGCCCTTCATTCTTCCAAGAAATTCCGCATTCACCCACGTAACCGTATTGGTGGGGATCATGTGCCTCCTCCCTCTCCATGATAGCCGAGGAACAGAAAAAGCAAAAGAAGTGAGTATAAAGAACCCCTCGCTCTCGAAGGAACAAGGGGTATGAGGTGCTACCTCTCAGAGTTGAACTGAGGACACATGGATTTTCAGTCCATTGCTCTACCAACTGAGCTAAGGTAGCTAATGCTCCTCTGTATACCCCACATCTTCAATTCTTGTCAACACCCGGTCAGAAAATACGCTTTCATTTCGAGGGTGGAAAGGCTATGATCGGGGGT
>JAAZJI010000289.1 GCA_012800465.1 Spirochaetales bacterium | reverse complement strand
TGCCGGCCTCTTCCTCGCTGCAAACCTCCCCGATCGAAAGGTGCTGATTCTTGACCATGCCAAATCGCTGGGCAAAAAGCTTCTGATCACCGGAGGAGGGAGGGCCAACATCACCAATGACCTCTCGCCAAAAGAAATGCTTGCCCATTTTCCGACCAAGGCGATGCGAAACTTCCTCGCCCCTTCCCTGCTGAGTCTCACTCCTTCGGATCTGATGAACTGGTTTGAGAATCGAGGAGTAAAGCTCATAGTCAGAACGGATGGACATGTGTTTCCCTCCTCCCTTGATGCCCGGACGATCCGATCCGCTCTTCTTTCCCACATCCATGCGGACATCCGCACCGGCTGTACGATCACGGCGATCATCAACGAAGAAGAATCGTTTACGATCCACTCATCCGAGGGATCGTTTGTCACCCGGTTCCTCTGCCTGGCCACCGGAGGAATGAGCTACCCTGCAACCGGCAGCGACGGTAGCGGATATACCTTGGCGAAGACGCTCGGTCACACAATTGTCCCGCCAAAGCCCGCCCTCACCCCGATCATCACCAAGGAGAGGACGGCCCACCTCGGCGGCATTTCGCTCTCCAACGTCACCGTCACCCACAAGCGATCCGCTACGATCGGCGATCTTCTCTTCACCCATGACGGACTGAGCGGACCGGTCATCCTCAATCTTTCACGGGCGGTGAGTGAAGGCGATCCGGTGACGATCGCCGTTCTTGATTCCCATCTTCTTGAAGAGAACCTCCTGTCCTTTCCCCGGAAACGAGTCTCAACGATCATCAGGACACTGGGAGCGCCCGCGTCGTTGGCAAGGGAGATCTGTGAACGTTCTCATCTTGATCCCGACCGGAACGCCGGCACGCTTTTGAAGGAGGAGCGGAAGCTTCTTTGCCGGACGGCGGGTGCGTTGTCATTCGAGGTGAAAACAACCAAGGGATTCAATCAGGCGATGGCGACCTCCGGCGGAGTCGAGCTTTCCGAGGTCGATCGAAAGACGATGGAATCGAGGATAGCCCCCGACCTCTTCTTTTGTGGAGAGATTCTCGACTATGATGGAGAAACCGGCGGCTACAACATCCAGGCGGCGTGCAGTACCGCCTATCTGGCTGCTCGGACGATAGGAAAAAGAAAAAAATAAGAAATCGACAGCGCAAAACAAGGAGCCTTCCGGCCCCTTGTTCGTCGATAACGTTGAAACGTTGCGCTTATTTGATCCGCTGCTTTCCTTTTTCAAGAATCTGCTCGAGCTTCGCCGCCGGATCCTTGAAGCGGGCGAGGAAGATCATCGCCGCGATGATGTAGGGCTTGTAGCTCGCCTCCTTGTAGAGGTCGACGATGTACCGGTCGAAGACCGAAGCCTCGACCTCCCCTTCCTTGCAGGAGACGCCGGTGATGTCTGCAGGCAGACAGTGCATGTAGAGCGCCTTGCCATCTTTGGTGGTGGCCATCAGCTCCTCTGTGCACGTCCAATCCTTGAAATTGGCATTGTTCAGCAGGCACCGCTGCTCCAGTTCCTTCAATGCGGCCTGGTCGTTGTGCTCGACGATCTCGGTCCGCTCCTCCATCACCGCGAACGGCGCCCAGCTCTTCGGATAGACGATGTCGGCGTCCTTGAACGCTTCGGCCATCGTGTCGACCCGCTTGTACGATCCACCGTTCGATTCGGCGTTCTTCCTGGCTACCTCTTCGACTTCGCTCATCACGTTGTACCCCTCGGGATGCGCGAGCACGACGTCCATCCCGAAGCGGGTGAAGAGCCCGATGACGCCCTGAGGGACGGAGAGGGGCTTGCCGTAGGAGGGGCTGTACGCCCAGGTCATCGCCACTTTCTTGCCCTTGAGGTTCTCCACGCCGCCGAAGTGGTTGATCACATGGAGCATGTCCGCCATCGTCTGCGTCGGGTGGTCGATGTCGCATTGAAGGTTCACCAGCGTGGGCCGCTGTTCCAGCACCCCCTGGTCGAACCCTTCCTGGACGGCGGAGGCGACTTCCTTCATATAGGTGTGGCCTTTGCCGATGTACATGTCATCCCGGATTCCGATCACATCCGCCATGAAGCTGA
>JAAZJI010000003.1 GCA_012800465.1 Spirochaetales bacterium | reverse complement strand
TCTCCCACCGCTCATCCTCATACACCCCCGCCGGCCCGTTGATGAACAGGGTGTTCGCCCGGGCGATGTGCTCCGCATACAGAGCGATCGTCTTCTCACCGATGTCGAGATAGAGACGGTCATCCGAGGCTTCAACCTCTTCACGGGTGCATTCCGCTCGATTTCCATCTCGTTCGAAGGCGAAATCAAGCGGGAAGAACACCTTGTCCGGAAACTCCTGAAGCAGCTTCTTCGCCGGAGCGATGAACCGGATGAAATCCTTCTCCGCCAGGAACGTTTCGGTAGCGCTCCCCAGCTTCACCCCGGAAGCGAGCGCGATCACCTGTCCGGTCAGGCCGCCGGTGAGAATCGCATCGGCGCTCCCGGTGGAGAGGACATGGTCCATCATGCCGAACGCATCGCTGATCTTCCCCCCTCCGAGCAGGAAGACCCTCGGATGGGCCGCCCCTTCGGAAATCCGGCTCAGGGCGGTGTATTCATCCATCAACTGCCTGCCGGCATAGGTGGGAAGAAATTCCTGGAAGGCCACCATCGACGGGGTGTTGCGATGGGCGGCGGAGAAGGCGTCGTTCACGTAGAGATCCACATGGCCCTTAAGCGAACGGACCAGATAGGTCGACTGCATCTCGGTCGGGGTGAGCTTCACCTCCTTCTCGAAGGCGGTGATCTCCTCGCTCAAGTAGCGGACATTCCCCAGCAGGATCGCTTCGCCGTCGGAAAGCGATTGAATCGCTTCCTGAGCGGCGATGCCGCATACATCATCGATGTAGGAGACGGGAAAGCCGGTAAGGTTCTGTAGGATCTCGGCGTGTTCGGCCAGCGGAATGATGTTCCGGTAGTCCATCGTATCGCCCTGATGGGCGATGATCGCGACTTTGGCGCCCCCCTCGAGCAGAAGCTTGAGGGTGATCGCGGCTTTCTCAAGGCGATTGGTGTTGACGATCCTCTTCGTCTTTTGATCGATCGGACTGTTGATGTCCGGTCTGAACAGCACCCGTTTGGAACGGACATCCACCCCTTCAATGCTCTTCATCATCGATTCCACCTGCCGATGCCCAAATACTCGTTCGTCTTGGAAGTTCCCTCTTCCCGCGTTGTCTGCAGCTTCAGAGCCGAGCGGATCGCATCGATCGATTCGGGGATCACCACCGCTTCCTGGGGGATGTTGATCGCGAACATGATGTCCTTCCCGCTCTTGACCACCGAGTCCTTCCATACGGCGATCTCATACATGTCTCCCCGGGGATTTCCCAGATCGCGGGCGTATCGGAAGAGGCTTGCGTTGCCTAAAAATCCCTCATCGATCGAGACGACCCGGATCCTCGGATGGGCTTCCAGGTGGGCGACCGCCTCTTCGACCGAAAGCTCCTTCTTCGGCGTGAGCACCACCGTGATGATATGCCCGTGGGTCACCGGGGTGTGCACGAGAATGCCCGTCGCCTCGATGTGGGGCATGATCGTCATCAGATCCACCGCCTGGTGGCTCGGGGCCTTGTCCATCTGAAGGGCGTTCGTCAGGCCGCGGTGATAATCGCCGGGGTCGGCGACGCGCCGGATGATCGTGATGGCGACCTTTTCGACTCCGACCGCCCGGTCGAAGCAGTCGACCGCCCGGATCAGGCCGGTGGTGTTGCAGCTCGTCAGCTTCAGATACGACTGGCCCACTCCCTGCTCATAGTTTGCATAGCCGTGAAAGAACACGTCGGCGATGGCGTTCTTTTCACCGCCCT
>JAAZJI010000288.1 GCA_012800465.1 Spirochaetales bacterium | reverse complement strand
TTCGGTAACCTTCAGTTCAATGTCATCGTCGTCATCGGATACGGGGGCCATGAAGAGCGCGTCTTCCCCGCCGTGACCGTGGTAGGTGAGGATCAAAAGGTCCACCTCTTCGATGATATCCGCCAGTGCACCCAACAATGAGGCGAGATTCGCTTTCGACGCATATGAACGGATTGCTGTTCCTCCGACCGTAATCATTTCATACGTGGATTGATCCTTAGTATCGCCTTCCTGATACATGAGATACGAGTTCATGTGAAGATTCGCCAGCTCGGCGACGTGGCCGAACGCCTCTTTCAGCTCACGGGCGTCGTTGAGGGTTCCCGCCAAAGGTTTCAACGTGCCGTGCAAGGTCGTGTTGTCATAATCCAGTCCGATGAACACTCCATAGACCTTTCCTTGCGGCGGTCGGTTCTGGACCAGCTCGCAGGAGGCAAGCGGCAGGATGGAAAGAAGGAGGAGAATGAGGATGGTTGTTTTCACAGCAAGCCTCCTCCGTAGGGATCGAACGACCAGCGTAAGCCCAAACCGATTGAAAGGGCGGTTATCTCCTTCCTCAGGTCGATCATGATCGGAAGGATCGCCGACAGCTCGGTATGCGGGGTCTTAAGCATCCTGTACTGAAGTCCCGCCTCCGCCCAGAAGGAGAGGAACGCCCACTCGATCGCGGTATAGCGGTTGACCGTCAACCCTCCGCTGCCAAAGAGGGCGAAGCGTTCATCGAGATGATAGGAGACGCGGAAACCGAGACCGAGGGAGGTGAAGCCTCGGGCGCGGTAGGATCCCCAGGGGAGGGAAGGGGTGACGAACGCTCCTTTCAATGATGCGTTGACCGACCAGGTTTCCGCTTCATAGCCGAACGGTTCGAAGATGAAGGTATTGCTCATCGAGGTGCGGAAGGGCAGTTCATCCTCGAAATGGGGAATCGAAAGATATGCGCTCGGGACGTAGGAGAGCGTCGTGACGAAGTTCCCGCCGGCGATCGGGAGGGCGAGCAGCAGAAGGAGGGAAAGAACCAACGGCCTCTTCATGGAAGTAGTATATCCTTTTCCCTTTGAATGGCCATGCCCCTCTTGGGGGATATGAAGAATCTACTCTTCAAAGTATGACAGATCGGTGATGTCGACATGCAGGGAAACGATCTCCTTTCTCGGTTTGCGGTCGCTGTGGCAGAGTAGCTCATGCTCCTCCCAGACGCAGCTGCTGCGCCAGTGGGTCCCTTGGAACTCGCTTCGAATCAGGCGGACCTCGTCGAAGGCGAGGAAGGGCAGGTACTGGAGGCGAACCTCTCCCGGATCCTCCACGAGGTGACTGGTACGGGGCCGGAAGAAGAGCGAGGCGTTCTTCGGATCCAGGTGCTTGGCCGGAATCTCAAGGTGGTAGGGGTTCCTCAGCGTCCGGGAGAACACGTCGGCGGGAAGAATCGTTCCTTCTCCGGTGAAGGCGGCTGCGAACTTCGTCCTGGGATTCCGATAGATCTCCTCGGGGGTTCCCTGCTGGACGATCCGCCCCCGATCCATCACGATCACCTGGTCGGCGATCGCGAACGCCTCGTCCTGGTCGTGTGTGACATAGATCGTGGTGATCCCCGTCTCATCGTGGATCCGTCGGATCTCCTCTCTCAATCGGGTTCGCAGCTTTGCATCGAGGGCGGACAGCGGTTCATCGAGAAGCAGTATTTTCGGCTTCGAGGCCAACGCCCGCGCCAAGGCGACGCGCTGCCGTTCGCCACCGCTCAAACGGGTGCTTTTCCGTTTTTCATATCCCTGGAGGTTCACCAGCTCAAGGAGCTCTTTGACCGTTTGAGACCGCTGTCGCTTCTTCAGCTTCAGATTTTTCAGCGGAT
>JAAZJI010000287.1 GCA_012800465.1 Spirochaetales bacterium | reverse complement strand
GTCGAAGCAGTCGACCGCCCGGATCAGGCCGGTGGTGTTGCAGCTCGTCAGCTTCAGATACGACTGGCCCACTCCCCGCTCATAGTTCGCATAGCCGTGAAAGAACACGTCGGCGATGGCGTTCTTCTCACCGCCCTGGAAGACCGCTTTTTTCTTATGCTTCTCGTACAGCTCCTTGTTCTTCAATCCGACGCCCGCGCTGGTGGCGTCCAGGATGATGTCGCATTTCTGAACCAGGTCTTCAAGACTTCCCGAGACCGGCACCCCGAGCTCTTCCAGAGCCCCTCGATTCGCCGGATTGGCAAGGTAGAAATCGAAGGGCATCCCTCGTTCCCTGAGCGCTCTGATCGAGAGGGTCGGCCCCACGTCCGCCACCCCGACAAGCTCCATATCCCCTTGAAGGGCCACCCCATCGGCCAAGCGCTGACCGATCACGCCATATCCGACCACTCCGACTTTCACACGTTTGCTCATTGTCCCACCTTCATCAGATCTTTGCGATGTCACGGATGTACTTCCGTGCCTTCATTGCATATTCGAGCGGATTGGCGATCTTCGGATCCTGCTCCGCTTCCACCACCCACCAGCCCTCATACCCGTTGGCCAGCAGATATTCCACGATCGGCCTGAAATCGATCATCCCGTCACCCGGCACCGTGAACACCCCTTCCAGGACTCCCTTGAGGAAAGACCACTTCTCCCGGATCGCCCGTTGGCGTTTTTCCGCCCGCACATCCTTCAGGTGGACGTGCCGGATCCGATCGAACCACTTGCGCAATGGTACCATGGGATCCTCACCGCTGAACACCAGGTGCCCGGTGTCGTAAAGCAGACCAACGAGATCCGCATCGGTTTCCTCCATCAGGCGGTCGATCTCCTCGTTGGTCTGGACGCCGGTGCCCATATGATGGTGGTAGGTCAGCCGAATGCCGAACTCCCGCGCCTTCTTGCCGAGCTTGTCGAGCCCGCTCGTAAGCAGCTCCCACTGTCGCTCGCTGTTGACCGGCTTGCCGTCAAATACGGGGATCTCCCGATCGCCTTGAATCGAGTTGCCCTGTTCCGCCACCCCGACGATCTTCGCCCCCATCGCCTGAAGAAACGTGCAATGCTTGACAAATTCCCGTTCGACCTCCTCATAGGGCCGGGTCGTCAGGAACGTGCTGAACCAGGCGTTGCAGATCCGAAGGCCCCGCAGCTCAAGCGCCGGGCGCAGGATTGCGGGATCTTTCGGATATTTGTTTCCCACCTCGCTTCCTTCGAAGTCGGCCAGCGCCATCTCGCTGACGCACTGCTCGAAGGGGATCTCGCCGCCGAGCTGGGGCAGATCGTCATTCGTCCAGCCGATCGGGGCGATAGCCAGCTTGATCCGAGTGTTGCTCATTGCTCCTCCTAAAACTGTCGAACCTTCTCAATGTCGACTTGTAATGCATCCCAGGCTTCGACGACCTCTTTTCGGGTGGAGACCTCCGCCGTGCCGACCCGCCACCAGCCTTCGTAGTTCCCGGTCATCGATTTGGGCGCGACAAGACAGTGGATCACCGTGGAGACCTTTTCCTCCAGCGCCTGCTTCACCGCCTCGCCAAGACCTTCGACCGTCGTCGCCCGGAGGCCTACAGCTCCCCAGCTCTGCGCATTCAGCGCGTAATCGACGACGAGGCTCTGCCCGCTCAAGCGGCCGCTTCGCTCCTCGCGCTTCCGCCACTCATTGCCGTAATGGACGATGCCCTGGCTTGTCTGCAGATTGTCGATGCAGTGGAAGCCCGCGTTGTCGAAGACCACGACGATGATCTTCTTCCCTTCCTGGATCGAGGTGAGCAGCTCGGTGTGGAGCATCGTGTAGGCGCCGTCGCCGACGAGGGCGACCACCTCCCGCCCGGGATGGACGATCTTCGCCCCGAGCGCCGCCGCGATCTCATACCCCATCGTGGAGAACGCGTATTCCATGTGATAGGTTCCGGGAACCCGTGTCCGCCACACCCGTTGCATGTCGCTGGGGATCGAGCCTGAAGCGGAGAGGACGATCGCATCGGGCGGCAGCAGGCGGTCGTTCAGTTCTCCGAGGAC
>JAAZJI010000286.1 GCA_012800465.1 Spirochaetales bacterium | reverse complement strand
TCCTCTTCATGAGCCTCACGAAGTACTTCATCGGCGGATCGGCGGTCTATGAATCGCGCAAGGGGTAGAGGTGTGAACAACAATGCGATCGTCGGCAAGGACACGAAGGTGTTCCTCTTCGATATGGGGAACGTCGTCGTCAAGGGGATCGGGATCAGCCGGAAGATCGCCAATCGCCTGGGAGTCCCCCATGACCAGTTCGAGTTGGACTATCACCACTGGATCTATCCGCTGATGGAAGGGGAGGTCACCCCCGGGCAGTATTGGCATCACGCCGAAAAGGTCTTTGGAAGACGAATCGAAGAGGACCTTCTGGCCGTCTGCTTCACCCCGTACCTCAATGACGAAGTGGCCGACACGATCGGGAGGCTGCGGAATCTGGGGTACCGGGTGGTGTGCGCCTCCAACACCTACGCGTCCCACTGGGAGATCCTCCGTGAAATGGGGGTGCTCTCCCTCTTCGACGCCCTCTATCCCTCCCATGAAATGGGGCTGACCAAACCATCTCATGCGTACTTCCGGCATATTCTCGAAGCGGAAGGAATCGGGGCGGACGAGGCGTACTTCGTCGACGACTCGATCGAGCACGTCGAATCCGCCCGGAGCCTGGGAATCCCCGCGCTTCATTACAGCGGAGAGGATGCCTCTTGTGAGCTTCAGCGGGTGTTCGAACCCCTACTGGGGTGAGCCCAGGGTGTCGCGGAACTGGGTCGGGGTCTTGCCGAAAAAGCGCTTGAAGATCTTGGCGTAGTACCCGGGAGTGGGAAAGCCGCAGCTGGTCGCGATCTCGGCGATGTTTTTTTTGGGATCGCTCATCGCCTCGACGCTCTTGTTGATCCGATAGGCGTTGAGGTACTGGAGGAAGTTGAGCCCCGTGATCTCCTTGAAGAGCCGGGAGAGGTGGCTTTCGCTGACGCCCAGGTGATGAGCCGCCTCCTGCAGTCCGACCGATTGGCTGTAGTTGTCGATGATGAAGGCGACCGCCGAATCGATCACGTGGTTCTTAAAGTGCCTGGGAAGGGTGATGGAGTGGTCATGCTCCCGGTGGCGCCGGTTGATCTGCTCCACATCCCGATTCTCCTCCCGGATCTTCTGGACCAGCGAAAGGAGCGCCTCCTCGAGCTCTTCGTCGCTTGCCGGCTTGAGGAGATAGTCGAACACGCCCAGGCGGATCGCCTGCTTCATGTAGGTGAAGTCGGTGTGGCCGGTGAGGATGATCGCATGGTCCACCGGGCACGAGGCGAGCATCGAAAGTCCGTCCTGGGCGGGAAGGCGGATGTCGGTGATGACGATGTCCGGCTCCACTTCCTTGATCAGCCGTTCCCCTTCCGCCCCGTCGGCGGCGACGCCCACCAGCTCCAGGCCCAGCTGCTCCCACCGGATCGACGAGACGATCTCCCGGCGGACGAGCTCTTCATCCTCCACGAACACGACGGTGTATGTCATGACTCATCTCCTTCCCATGGGCAGAGCGATGCGGACGATCGTTCCTTCCCCCACCGTTGAATCGATCGAAAACTCAAGCTCGTTCGGGTA
>JAAZJI010000285.1 GCA_012800465.1 Spirochaetales bacterium | reverse complement strand
CTTCCATTATCGGGATGCGAGCGGGCTGGAATCGGATACCATCGTCTGCCTCAACGACGGCAGATGGGCGCCGATCGAAGTGAAGCTCGGTGCAGGGGCGATCGAAGAGGCGGCGAAACACCTCTTGGAGCTGAAAGCCAAGGTCGATACCAAGAGAATGAACGAACCCTCGTTTCTCATGATCCTTACAGGAGGCGAATTCGCCTATCGCCGCAAGGATGGAGTCCTGGTGGTGCCTATCGGCTCATTGAAGGATTGATCCGCTTGATGAAGATCGAATCGACGCCCGCACCGAAGGCGATGATCAACGTGACGATCGTGGCGGAGATGAGGACTCCCAAGGAGATGGCCAGGATCGTCTCCTTCTTCTTAAGGCCCAACACCCAGGAACCGAGGGCGGCGGTCCATGCCCCCGTGACGGGCAGGGGAACGCCGACGAACAGGGCGAGGCCGATATATCCCCATTTGGAGAAGTGGCGCTCGACCTTCTTTCGCGCCCGCTCGACGAAGCGGTCGAAGAAGGAGCGGTACCACCCCCAGAATCGGTGGAACACCCTGTGCAGCGACCCTAAAAAGAGATAGACGATCGGAGCCACCAGAAGGTTCGCAAGAACTCCGATCAAGGCGGCAAGGAGGAGGGGGGCGCCGTTGAAGTAGGCATACGGGATCGCCCCCCTGAGCTCGCTGATCGGAAGAAGGGCGAGGGCGACTGTGACCAGGTAGTGGATGGACGTCATGAAGGAATCTCCTCGTCGACCAGGATGGCGGAGGCGGGACACACCTCGTGACAACAATAACACCGGATGCAGCGCTTTTCGTCAATCACTATATGCTTCTCTTCAATCTCAAGAGCGTCGACGGGACAGATCCGGATGCATTTTTTGCAGAGGATGCACTCTTCCTTCAGGAAGAAGGGGGCTTTGCGCTGGCGTTTGACCCGCCAGCGGACGAAGGGGCCGGCGAAGAAGGGGAGGATCAGGGCGTGGAAGAAGCGGGTCTTCTTCTGCACCTCGATCCGCTTGTAGTCGCTCTTGATCAAATCGGGCGCTTTGAGGTTCGGATAGGCGCTAGGCGCTTTTCCCAGCCCCCGCTTCAATCCCTCGGCGACGATCGGGACATCGGTCGGATTGTATCCCATGATCTCCGCCTGGGCATAGTCAAGAGCCACCAGATCCGTCGAGGCGAGAATCAGGCCCATTGGCAGGCTTGAGCCGTTGGCCGGACCGGGACCTTCCATCGCGATGATTCCATCCATCAGGGCAAAAGAAGCCTTGGCGACCGTGGCGATGCCGACCATCAGGGAGGCGAACTGCTCCCGGGTCGGAAAGCTCAAGTGGCACGGGCTCTTGTGGAGGTTCGGCACCAGACCGAAGAGGTTCTTGATCGCGCCGGTGGCGTACATCAGTTGGTGGGTCTTCATCTTCGGCAGGGAGAAAAGGAGGTCGACCTCTTCCAACAGGGAGGGAAGGGGAAGCTTCTTGCCGCGGGCGTAGGGGATCGGATAG
>JAAZJI010000026.1 GCA_012800465.1 Spirochaetales bacterium | reverse complement strand
CGCGCTCTGGGCCTCATCAGTTCCGGTCGCTTTCGGATAGGAGAAGAAGCCGTGGAGCCCTTTCTTCACCTCGAGGTACTTGACCGGCGTATCCGCCGAAGCGAGCGCATCGGCATACAGGACGCCGTCATCCCGCAGGGGATCATACTCCGCCCCGATGATCAGGGTGGGGGGAAGGCGGCTGTGGTCCTTGGCGAGCAGCGGAGAGAAGTTCGGATCGAGGGTATCCTTCGGTTCGCGTTGGTAGTTGTGGATATAGAACGCCATCTGCCGATCGGTCAACGTGGGGGAGTCCTTGTACTCGGCATAGCTGGCGGTCCGCATCCTTCCGTCGGTGATCGGATAGATCAGGACCTGGCCCGCGATCACAGGACCCTTGCGGTCCCGCGCAAGTCGGCTGACCACCGAGGCGAGGTTCCCTCCGGCGCTGTCGCCGACGAGGAAGATCCGGTCGGGGTCGTTCTTCCAGTAGCGGCAACCCGCGGCGGCCCACAGCAGGGTGTTGTAGCAATCCTCGACGGCGGTCGGAAAGCGGTGCTGAGGCGAAAGACGGTAATCGACGGAAAGGACCGTGGCTCCGGTGACATCCGCCAGGTGGGCGCAGATGATGTTGTAGAGATCCATGTTCCCCCACACCCAGCCCCCGCCATGGTAGTAGATGATCAGGGGAAGCAGGTCGCTGATCCCCCGCGAACCCTCTTTTTCAAAAAGATAGCCGGTGACCTTGCCATCGTCGACCGGAATCACGAACGTCTTGGTGGTGATGTTCCGGGCGGGCTTTCCGAAAAGCCGGCGGATCAGCATGCTGGGGGGATGGGACGTGCCGTTCAGCTCGGCGATCCGATCGGGAGTCAACTCGTCGGGATCCCATGAGGAAACCTTCTTCGCCAGCGTCAGCAATCGCCTCATCCGTCGAGGCAGGTCATACTCGGTCATCGTGAATTCCATGGTAGACCATCTCAATGGACTCTTCAAGAAGCTTCATCGATTGTATTGGACGGAAAGAGGAGAGTATACTGTACCCATATGAGCACCCATACCCGATTCGGCTACGATTTCATCACCGGGCAGTTCCTCCCCGAAGGCAAGGATGAATACCACCTTCGCTTCGCGCAGAACGGAAAGGATTCCTCCACCTACCGAAATCTGAGAAGCGACGAGATCGCGATCCTCAAGGGCAACCTGAACCACAGCCCCGACTGGGACGATCTCCTCGTCAGCGACCCCTTCGACCCGCGCCTGATCCGAAACAGCGAGTTCTACGGTCTCGTCCGCCTCGGTGCGGTCTCGGCGGGCACGTTGAGCTTCCATGACTTCACCGTTCCCGTCGGCATCGTGAACTCCCGGATCGTCAGCTGCGACATCGGAGACTCCTGTTCGATCATGGAGTGCACCTACTTAAGCCACTACATCATCGACGATGACGTCGTGCTCTATCGGATCGGGGAGATGCAGACCACCAACCACGCGAAGTTCGGCAACGGGATCCTGAAGGAGGGGGAGGATCCCGAGGTCCTGATCACGATCGACGTCGTCAACGAAGCGCAGGGCCGGAGCATCCGACCCTTCGACGGGATGATTCCCGCCGATGCGCTCCTCTGGTCGACCTACCGGGAAGACCGCCTGCTCATGCAGCGCTTCGACGAGCTGACCGACAAGGTCCTCGATCCCAGGCGGGGGTACTACGGGTTCGTGGGGAAAAAGACCGTGATCAAGTCGTGCGACACGATCAAGGACGTCTGGATCGGCGAAGGAGCGTACATCAAAGGGGCGAACAAGCTGAAGAACCTGACCCTCCGGTCTACCCTGGCCGAGCCGGTCCAGATCGGCGAGGGGGTCGAACTGGTCAACGGGATCATCGGCTCGGGCTCCCGGATCTTCTACGGCTCCAAGGCGATCCGCTTCGTGATGGGGGACAACTCCAACCTCAAGTACGGAGCCCGGCTGATCCACTCCGTGCTGGGGGACAACTCCACCGTCAGCTGCTGCGAGATCCTTAACAGCCTGATCTTCGGCTCGCACGAACAGCACCACAACAACTCCTTCCTCGTCGCCGCCCGGATCGAAGGACAATCCAACATGGCCGCCGGGGCGAACCTCGGGTCGAACCACAACAGCCGGAACAACGACGGGGAGATGATCG
>JAAZJI010000284.1 GCA_012800465.1 Spirochaetales bacterium | reverse complement strand
GTAGCTCTCATGCTCGTCGAACCCCGGGACATGCCTGTATTCCTTCCGCTTTTGTTCGAGTTTTTTGTTAGCCTCGACAATGTTCGCGGCTGCAGTTTCAAGAGCGTTCTTCAGGGTTCCTTCGATCTCCTTGAGGGAAGCGATCCGCTTCTCCTTGGAGCTTGAGGGCTTCCGGTCGTGGGAACGCCGGGTTTCGGCGATCTTCAGGGCGAGATCCTTGAGCTGCTCATCGATTCGATGGCGCTCGAAGCTTGCTTCGTACGTTTCCAGAAGGAGAGCCTTGATCTCCTCGACGTCTTCAACGACGAAGAGCCCCCCGATCAGCTGAACGATGTCCAGATAGGCGTTCCGGTACGCTTTCTCCGCTTCGTTCGATCTGTTCAATGCGGTATAGACGACCTCGGAGCTCGCCTCTTCGTCATCCTTCAGTCGCTCATATTCGGCGCTCGCCTCTTCGTAGGTCTTCTCTAATGCCTGAAGCTGGGTCTTGAGCTTCCCCAGATGGGTGTAGGTTTCCTTCACATAGGAGGGGGCAAGATCTTCAAGGTCTCGTCCATAGTACAGGGTCTTTCCATCGGTCTGCCGATAGAGCTGCAACAGGACCCGGCCGAATGTCGACTTTCCACAGCCGCTTTCACCGACCAGGCCGAGGGTTTCCCCTCGAAGGATGTCGACATCGACTCCGTCGACGGCTTTGACGGCGAGTCCCCGCTTCTTCAGCGGGAAATGCTGCTTCAATCCGCGTATCTTGAACAGAACATTCTTATTTTCCACTTCGGACCCCCTTTTCCGGATAGAAGCAGCGAACGGTGTGCTGCTTTCCAACACTGACCAGCTCCGGATGCTCCGCATGGCATTTCTCGGTGGCGTATCTGCACCGCGGGGCGAAGAAGCAGCCTTTGGGAAGGTCGAGGGGATGGGGAACGCTTCCGACGATCGTCTCCAGCTTCGACCGGCTTGCCGTATCGAGGCGGGGGACGGAGAGCATCAACCCTTCCGTATACGGGTGGGAGTGCGTGCTTTCTCCGAAGATGACGTCGACGGGTGCCATCTCGACCACTTCGCCGCTGTACATCACCGCCACGTCGTCCGCCATCTGGTTGATGACGCCGAGGTCGTGGGTGATGAAGAGGATCGCCGTTCCCTTCTCTTTCTGCAGGTTGTTCATCAGCCGGAGGATCTGGGCCTGGATCGTGACGTCCAGGGCGGTGGTCGGTTCGTCGGCGATCAGCAGGTCCGGCTTGCACGCCAGGGCCATCGCGATCATCACCCGCTGGCGCATCCCTCCGCTGAGCTGGTGGGGATATTGCTTGGCCACCGCTTCCGGGTTGGGGATCTGGACGTCGGAAAGCATCCTGACCGACTCCCGGGCGGCGGTCTTCTTGTCCATGTCCTGGTGGACCATGAACGCTTCGCTGATCTGCCGCTCGACGGTGAAGACGGGGTTCAGGCTCGTCATCGGCTCCTGGAAGATGACGCTGATCGCGTTGCCGCGAACCTCGTACATCTCTTTTTCGCTGAGGGTGGTGAGCTCCTGGCCTTTGAAGGTGATCGAGCCGCCGGCGATATATCCGTTGCCATCCAGAAGCTTGAGGATCGACATCGCCGAGACGGACTTGCCGCATCCGCTTTCACCGACGACCCCCAGGGTCTTCCCCGCTTCCACTTGGTAGGAGACGCCGTTGACCGCTTTGACGATTCCCCGCTTCGTGGTGAAATATGTGTGCAGGTCGTTTAATTCAAGTAAGATCGACACAGCAGTACTCCTATCTGCCGATCGACTTCGGGTCGATCGCGTCGCGCATGCCGTCTCCGGCCATGTTGATACTGACGGTACACAAGCTCAAGGCGATCGCCGGGAACACCCAGCGCCACCAGTACAGCGACATGACCGTCGAGTCGTTGCATCCATAGAGCATGTTGCCCCACGTCGCGTTCGGTTCGTTCACTCCGAACCCGAGGTAGCTCAATGAGGACTCATAAAGCATGGATAGGGCGAAGCTCAGGGTGAGGTTGACGAGGACCACGGTGATGACGTTGGGCAGGATGTGCTTGAAGATGATCTTCATCTCCGTGATGCCCATCGCCTTCGCCGCGGTGACGAACTCCTGTTCCCGGGCTGCGAGAATCTGTCCGCGGACCAGCCGGGCGAGGGATGGCCAGTTCAACAGGCCCAGGATCACCATGATCATCGAGATCCTTCCCGTCTCGCTGATCCTGCTACCGATGATCGCCGAGAGGATCATCGCCAGGGGGAGGAAGGGGATCGCGTTGACGACCTCGGCGAGGCGCATCAGGAACATATCGGT
>JAAZJI010000283.1 GCA_012800465.1 Spirochaetales bacterium | reverse complement strand
GATGACCAGCTTGGGGCTGATGTTGAATCGGATCGGGCGGACAGGTCTCGGGTTCCTGGTATCCATGCTGTCTCCTTTGTGCATAGCACAGTCCTAAATGTACTTGCGCATCAACGCCTAGTCAAGGCGGGCCATTGAAAAGAAACCACCTGCGGTCTATGATGACGGGCATGAAAAAACGACTCGTCACCAGTGCTCTGCCCTATGTGAACAACATTCCTCATCTGGGGAATCTCATCCAGGTTCTCAGTGCGGACGTCTTCGCCCGATTCTGCCGGTCGAAGGGGTATGAAACGCTCTACATATGCGGAACGGATGAATACGGTACCGCCACGGAGACCCGGGCGCTCCAGGAGGGGGTGACGCCCCGCGAGCTGTGCGACCGTTATTTCGTCATCCACCGCGACATCTACCGGTGGTTCGACATCCGGTTCGACCATTTCGGCCGGACCTCCACCCCCGCGCAGACCAAGATCGTCCAGAGCATCTTCAGGAAGGTCGATGAGCGCGGCTACATCCGGGAGCATGAGATCGAGCAGCTGTACTGCCCCGCCTGCGACCGCTTCCTGGCCGACCGGTTCGTCGAAGGGACCTGCCCGGTCTGCGGCTATGAGCGGGCCCGGGGGGACCAGTGCGACCAGTGCCAGAGCCTTCTGGAGCCGACCGAGCTCATCAGTCCCCATTGCGGGGTGTGCGGAACCGGGCCGGAATCGCGGAAGACCAGGCACCTCTATCTCGACCTGCCCAAAGCGCTCCCTCTTTTGGAGGCGTGGATGGACAGGGCGAGCAAGGAAGGGTTCTGGGCGAACAACGCGATCCAGGTCACCCGGTCGTGGATCCGGGACGGCCTGAAGGAACGGGCGATCACCCGGGATCTGAAGTGGGGGATTCCCGTTCCCAGGGAGGGGTACGAGGACAAGGTCTTCTATGTGTGGTTCGACGCCCCGATCGGATACATCTCGATCACCAGCGAGGCGACGGAAGAATGGGAGTCCTGGTGGCGGGATCCAAAGAACGTCGAACTCTTCCAGTTCATCGGAAAGGACAACATTCCCTTCCACACGGTCATCTTCCCCTCGACGCTGCTTGCGACCGGAGATGAATGGACGATGCTTCACCACATGTCCAGCAGCGAATATCTCAACTACGAGGGGGGCAAGTTCTCCAAGAGCCGCGGGATCGGGATCTTCGGCAACGATGTCCAGGATACGAAGATCCCCGTCGACGTGTGGCGCTTCTACATCTTCTACAATCGCCCTGAAACGAGCGACTTCACCTTCACCTGGAGCGATTTTCAGGAGAAGGTGAACGGACAGCTGATCGGCAACCTCTCCAACCTGGTGAACCGGACCCTCACCTTCGTCAACCGCTTCTACAAGGACGACCCGTCGCTCTTCGAAGCGGAGATCGATGCAGCCCTCTATGATGAGGTCAAGGCGATCGAAGCGAAGATCGATGAAGTCCTTGAGCGGAGCGAACTGCGCGAAGGACTCAGGCAGATCCTCGCCCTCTCCTCGACGGGGAACAAGGCGTTTCAGGACGGCGAGCCGTGGAAGGCGCGCAGCGAGCATCCCGAACGGGCGAAGAGCCTCTTAAGGACGCTGTTGTACATCATTCGGGATTTGGGCATTCTCATCGAGCCGTACATGCCTCACACCAGCGGTCGGATTCTTTCCTTCCTCGGCTCCGAGGATGCGAGGTGGAGCGACCTGGGAAAGACCGATACCGCATTCACCCTGCGGGAACCGACCCTCCTCTTCGAAAAGCTGGAGGATGACCGGATCGCCGAGCTTCGAGCGCGGTTCAGCGGATCGCAGGATCAGCGAAATCAGGAAATAAAGGAAGAACCGATGGAAGAACTCGCACAAGGGCGGCTCTTTGCCGAAAAAGTCGTTCTCAAGGTCGCCGGGATCACCGGGGTCGAAAAACATCCCAACGGCGACCGGCTCTATATCCTCACCCTGGATGTAGCCGAGGATGAGGAGCGCACGATCGTCAGCTCGATCGTCCCCTTCTATACGGAGGAGGAGCTCCTCGGCCGGAAGATCGTCCTGGTCAGCAACATGAAACCCTCGAACTTCCGGGGAGTGAAGAGCAGGGGGATGCTGCTGGCTGCGAACGATCCGGAGGCGGAAGAGCATACCACGTGCGAAGTGGTCTTCGTCGATGATTTCGAGACGGGGACGGTCCTGGAGGTCGAAGGGTTCGATCCGCCACAGGCGGATATCCCCTACGTGAAACCGGATCTCTTCTTCTCCTTCGAGCTGTATGCGGAGGACGGGGTCGTGAAGGTCGACGGACGGCCGATCGGAAAAGCGGGCAGGCACGTCAGAACCGCCACATACCTCAACGGCCCGGTGAACTAGGGGGTGTATGGAGATCAGATCGATCGGAGTGGAAGGACTCACCGGAGAGGATTCTCCGCTCCAGTCGCTCTTCTGGGCCCGGGCGAAGTCATTCCTCGGGTGGAAGCCCTACGCTTTTGAAGTCGACGGGGAGCGGCTGCTGCTCCTGGTCCGGAGGATCGCGCCGCTTTTCTTCTTCGCGTATGTTCCCTTCGGCCCGAGCGGGCCGGTCGACCTGGTCATGGTATCCGAAGGTCTGAAACGGGCGATCGATGAACCGGTCTTCGCAATCCGCTACGACCTTCCGTTCACGGATGCCGCATTCGAAACGGAGGGTCTTTTGCCGTTGTCCTACTCGATCCAACCGGAGCGCACCGTCCGGATCGATCTGCAAAAGCCCCTTGCCTACCGCAAGCGGGCCCGAAGAGCGCTTACGAAGTGCGAGAACAGATACACGGTCCGACCTTACCGGGGTGAACCGATTCTCTTTGAGCAGTGGTATGAAACCTATAGGCAGACCGCCCTTCGCGACCGTTTCCACCCGCGGAGCAAAGAATACTTTTTCCACCTCCTTTCGATCGATGAAGACAAGATGGTGAAACCGGTCCTTCTTCTGGCTTTCGAGCAGGAGGCGGTGGTCGGGGGAGTGCTTCTCATCGAAGGGAGGAAGGAGACGGTCTACCTGGCAGGATCATCGACCAGGCCAGAGGTGGGGTATCTTCTGCAGGATGGTACGATCCGGCGGAGCAGAGAACGGGGCTGCG
>JAAZJI010000282.1 GCA_012800465.1 Spirochaetales bacterium | reverse complement strand
CTTCAAGCTCGGAAGTCAACGCTTCGGGAAGATCGACGCCGAAGGTTTGCGGAATAAGGCTGAGATCCCGCTTCGAGGCGATGGGCTTGAGACCGGGGATGATGGGGACGGTGATCCCGATCGAGCGACACGCGTTCACGAAGGAAAAATACTTTCCGTTGTCGAAAAACATCTGGGTGACGATGTACTGTGCCCCGGCATCGACCTTCTTCTTCAGGTTCGCCAGGTCGACCGTCATGTTCAGCGCTTCGGCGTGCTTCTCCGGATATCCGGCCACCCCGACCGAGAACCTGGTCGCCTCCCCGTCCCGGTATTGGTCATCCAGATACCGACCGTGATTGAGATCCACGATCTGCTCGACCAGCTGACTCGAGTGGGCATGCCCGTCAGGCATCGGAACGAAGCGCTTCTCTCCGGCGGGAGGGTCGCCCCTGAGGGCGAGGATGTTCTCTATTCCGAGGAAGTGGAGCTCGATGAGGACGTCTTCGATCTGGTCCCGGCTCATCCCCCCGCATATCAGGTGCGCCACCGTCGGGACGCCGAACGTGTGCTGGATGAGCGCGGCCAGCGCGGTGGTGCCGGGGCGCTTGCGCACCGTCTTCCGCTGAAGCAGCCCATCCTCCCGCTCGAGGTAGACGACCTCCGCCTGGTGGTTCGTCACGTTGATGTAGGAGGGGCTGAACTCCATCAGGGTCCGGATCGTCTCCATCAGGGGCTCGAGCTTCCGCCCCTTGAGCGGCGGAACCAGTTCGAAGGTGAAGAGGGGCTTTTTGGCGGCTTGGATGATTTCTGGAACTCGCATGGCTCAGTATCCCATATCCTTCAGAAAGGAGGCAAGCTCTTCATCGGGAACGCCTTTTCTTCGAGCGTAGCGTTCGAGCTGGGCCCGGCTCACATCCCTGATCGTGAAATACCGGACCCCCTCTCCGCCGATGACCGCCCCGCAGACCGATGACGGGGGATCCATCGAATGGTTCGAGCTTAACGAGACGCCGATCCGCTTCGTCGCATCCAGCAGATCGAAGAGGGTCTTCTTCTCGCTGTGGTCGCCCCAGACGGAGTAGCCGATCGCAGGGCGGATGATCGAGCGGGGTCGTTCTTCCCAAAGCTCGGCGATCAGGGATTGAGCCTCCTGAGCGAGCACTTCGGCAAGCCGGTCGGCGAGCAGCTTCAACGCCAGGGTCTTTCCCGGGTCTTCGTCGAGGATCGCCTCCAGGTCGAGACCGGAGGAGGCGACGAAGAAACCGACCGCATCCTCCTTCGCCACCATGTCGGGAAGGCTGAGACCGCTTTCCTCGTCCCGGAGGAAGTGGAAGACATGCGTATCGGTGGAGATCGTATGGCGGTCGCTTGTGACGGCCATCATCGAATACACGACCTTCATCCCCCGTTCGAAGGAGGTTGCGACCTCCTTTCGGGAAAGGAGGGCCTTGGCTTCGGCGACGATCCGTTTCGCCTCCTCGTCCCCGAAGGGGACTCCCCACCCTTGGACGTACATCCGCCAGCTGATCCGCTTCGCCAGTTCGGACAGGTCGAAATCATCCTTCACGAAGACTCCGGTCCGCTTCGCCGTGAGACCGCTGCGTTTCTGCTCCTGCTTTCCAAGGAGGTCCGCCTCCGGCTTCGCGGAGGGTTCTTTCTCTTTGGCGTGGCTTCGCCGGATCGCTTCATACTGCGTTCGGATCGCCCGGATCCGCTCCCGGCCCTCGGGACCGAGCACCTCGACGGCGGTCAGGGCCATCTCGCTGGCGTCCTTCGTCCGGATCACCGCGCCGCTGGAGAGCGGAGCGAGCTTCAGAGCGGTGTGCACCTCGCTGGTCGTCGCCCCTCCGACGAAGACGGGAAGGTCGAGGCCGTTCTCCTCCAGGAGGGAGATGACCTTCTCCATCTCCTTGAGCGAGGGGGTGATGAGGCCGGAAAGCCCGACGAGGTCGGGCTTCTCCTCCCGGACCGTCCTGAGGATCGTCTCTTCGTCGACCATCACCCCGAGGTCGACCACGTCGAAGTCGTTGCAGCTCAGCACCAGGGCGACGATGTTCTTCCCGATATCGTGGACATCTCCCTTCACCGTGGCGAGAACCGCTTTTCGAGCGCCTGAAAGGTTCTTCTTCTCTGTCAATCGGGCTTCAAGACGGGGCTGGAGGTGGTCGACTGCGCTTTTCATCGCCCGGGCGGAGCGGACGACCTGGGAGAGGAACATCCTTCCTTCGCCGAACCGGGCGCCGACGGTCTTCATCGCCTCCATCAGGATCGAATCGATGATGAAGAGCGGTTCGAGATGGACCAGCGAATCGAGAATCCCGTCAAGACCGAGCAGCTCCCCTTCGATGATCGCCTTGGACAGGAGCTCTTCCGGTGTAAGATCGGTCGGATCCTCCTCCGCTCTTTCCCCGGATCGCTCCGCCAGGGCCAGGTCCACCAGAGGAGAGGAGTCGGAGGCAAGCAGGGCTTCCCGGACGATCTTCCGGGTTTGTCCGTCCAGGACGGATCGATGCAGCGAAGCGGGGTTGAGGATCGCGAGGTCGAAGCGGGCAAGCTCCAGGAACACCTCGTGGAGGGCGCTTCGAAGCGGATCGTTTCCCCGGAACGCGAAGGAGAGATTGCTGATCCCCCCGCTGATGTGCGAAAGAGGATAGCGCTTCTTCAGTTCCCACGTGGCGTCGATCGTGGCTTTGGCGTAGGTGTCGTGTTCGGGGATCCCGGTTCCGATCGCAAGCACGTTCGGATCGAAGATGATCGCCGACGGATCGATTCCCGCTTCAACAAGAAGGGTGTATGATCGCTCGGCGATCGCAAGCTTCCGTTCAAGGCTTGCGGCCTGCCCTTCCTCGTCGAAGAGCATCACCACGAACGCATGACCGAAGGAGACGATCTTTTTCGCCCGGCGGATGAAGAGCTCCTCGCCCTCCTTCAGGGAGATCGAAT
>JAAZJI010000281.1 GCA_012800465.1 Spirochaetales bacterium | reverse complement strand
CCGGAGCAGGGAGCATGCGATCGAGATCTTCGAGATGCTCGAGCCGTTCGCCAACTACGGCTTCAACAAGAGCCACGCCCTCGCCTACTCCGTGATCGCCTACCAGACCGCATATCTGAAGGCGAACCATCCCGCCGAGTTCTGGGCGGCGAACCTCACCAACGAGATGAGCAACCCCGACAAGTTCAGCGAGTACCTCCAGACGGTCCGGGCGGCGGAGATCGAGATCCTCCCCCCCAGCGTGAACTATTCGCTGCGGGCGTTCGCCGTCGTGGATGGAAGGATCGTCTACGGACTGGCCGGGATCAAGCATGTCGGCGAAGGGGTCGTGGACGCGATCGTCGCCGAACGGGACGCGAACGGTCCGTACACCGACCTGATCGATTTCCTGACCCGGCTCGACTCGAAGGTGGCGAACTCCAAGGTGATGGAGTCCCTGATCAAGGCGGGGGCGTTCGACGAGCTGGGAACCAACCGCCCCACCCTGCTGGAGAACCTGTCCGACGCGGTTGCCTCCGTCCAACGGAAGAAGGAGCTCACGGCGTATGGACAGATCTCCCTCTTCGATGAAGAGAGCGAGGAGATGATGGACTCCTTCCGGATGAAGGAGGTGGAGGACTGGTCGGTCCAGGAAAAGCTGGAGAATGAAAAAGCCCTCCTCGGCTTCTATGTCAGCGGACACCCCCTCGACCGCTATCGCAATGCGATCAGAACCCGGGTGACGGTCGACACCTCCCGGATGGATCGCATCCCCTTGGGGCAGCAGACCAACATCATCGCGCTGCTCACCCAGCTCAAGCCGTACACGACCAGACGGGGCGACACGATCGCGTTCGTCCAGCTTACCGACCTGAACACCTCCTTCGAAGGAGTGATCTTCGCCGACGAGTACGAACGGGTCCGCCACCTCCTCGAGGTCGACCGGATCTACGGCTTCGAAGGGACCTTCGACAAGCGGGGCAACGGGGACGAGCGGATCTCCTTCAGAATCGACAGCGTCAAGACCGACCCCGACGAGCTGGCCCCCCGGGCGGTGAACCGCTGCCACGTCCTGTTGGAAAAGTCCTTCTGCACCACCGAACAGATCTCCCGCCTTAGGGATACCACCCTCGATTTCGGCGGCTCCTGCGCCCTCCATCTCCACTTCAGGGAGCAGGGAAAAAACCTCTCCTCCCTTGTCGAATGCGGGCGGGAGTTCGCCGTCCGATGCACCGCCGACCTCGCCACGGCGCTGAAAAAAAATTCGGCGGTCTTGGACGTCTGGTTCGACTGAGAGTATGATGTAAGGAGTAGGAGATCGATATGCAGCAGACACCTTCCATCTTGATGGCGATCGCGAATTTCCTGGCCGGCCTCCTGTCGTTGTATTCGCTTCTGATCTGGATCCGGATTATCCTTTCATGGCTGAAGACCGGAGCGGAAAACCCCATCGCCTACCATCTGGGAAAGATCGTGGATCCCTACCTTTCATGGTTCAGGGGGATCCGCGGCCTCATCCGTCCCCGGTTCGACCTGACTCCGCTTGTGGCCCTCGCCGTCCTTTCGGTGGTCCAGTCCCTCTTAAGGCTCTTCGGAAGATTCGGAACGATCACCGTCTCGATGGTGATCGCCCTGCTGCTGCAGACCCTCTACTCCTTCATCGTCCACCCGATCCTCTTCTTCTTCTTCATCCTCCTGGTCGTCCGGCTCTACTTCTGCTATAAGCGTTCGATCCACTCCATCACCTACATCGCGCTGCTCGACTCGCTGGTCGGGGGGCTGCTGGACTGGACCCATCGGACCTTCTATTCCCGCCAGACGGTGAACGACCGGAAGCTGGTGCTCACGAGCCTGGTCGTCCTGGCCGTCGGGTGGGCCGGCTCGTCCCTCCTCCTTCGCCTCCTGCTCTCGCTGCTCACGAAAACGGGAATCTGACGATGACCTATCTGAGAGCGATCGCCGATCCCGTCGCCAAGCTCGGCGGCGTGGGTCCGGCGGCGACAAAAGCCTATACGGAGCTGGGAATCCATACCCAGAGCGAGCTGCTGCTTCTCGCCCCGCGGACATGGGAGGACCGTTCGACGGTGCAGCCTCTTGGGAAGGTGCGGGACGGCCAGGTCGCCAACACCCTCGTGGAGGTGCTCAGCCACTCCTATTTCGGATTGAAAAAGGG
>JAAZJI010000280.1 GCA_012800465.1 Spirochaetales bacterium | reverse complement strand
GCGAACCCGCTGCAGCAGCAGCGCCTGACGTACTTCGGCGAGCATGTCGGATGAATCGTTCGAAGCGGAGCCGTCGACGGCGATGCCGATGTTGATCCCCATCGGAAGCATCTCGGCGACCCGGCAGATGCCGCTACCGAGGCGCATGTTGGATGAGGGACAGTGGGCGATGTGGCTACCCGTGTCCGCGATGATCTTCAGCTCCTCATCGTTGAAATAGATTCCGTGGGCATAGAACACGTCCTCACCGATCAGGTCGCACTCCCGCATCAGTTCAACGGGTCGCATCCCGTACATCTCAAGACAGAAATCATTTTCATCGGCGGTCTCGCAGAGGTGGGTATGGAGCCGGACTCCGTATCTTCGCGCCAGGGCGGCCGTCTCCTTCATCAGCTCCTTCGTCACCGAGAAGGGGCTACAGGGAGCGAGGGCGACTTTGCGCATCGCATCCGGAGCGTCGTCGTGGAAACGCCTGATCGAGTCTTCACTGTGGCGAAGGATCTGTTCTTCGGTCTGCACCACGGTATCCGGTGGAAGCCCTCCGTCCTTCTTAGAGAGGCTCATCGAACCGCGGGTGGGGCTGAAACGCATCCCAAGCGTCTCGGCCGCTTCGAACTGGATCGCCATGGGATCGCCCTGGACGTGGTGGGGATAGACGTAATGATGATCGGTGGTGAGGGTGCACCCGGTTCTCATCAATTCCGCCATCGCCAGAAGCGAGGAGTAGTAGATTCCCTCCTCATCGAGATATTTCCAGACATCGTAGAGGAACGTCAGCCAATCGAAGAGTTTGGCGTTCTGAACCATCGGATGGTTTCGGGTCAAGGTCTGATAGAAGTGGTGGTGGGTGTTTACAAGCCCCGGCAGAACGACGTGCTTCGAACAGTCGATCACCCGATCGACGCCCTTGGCGGGAATCGTTCCCTTTGGATCGATCTTGTCGACTTTGTTGTCGACAATGAGCAGATCGGCGCCGTGAAGGGCCTCCTTGTCGAAGCTCGTCTGAAGGGTGTAAATGTTTTTCAACAGAAGCGAGGAACTCATGCCATTTCTCCCTGTAGAGTGGTGGTCGTAGCGGCATGCGCTGCTGCGCAAGGAAGGTGATGGGGTGAGGAGTCCTTCAGCACCTTGATTTCCACGCCCGCCCAATGCGGCTCCCCGTGGATTCCATTATCTAAACACATCGATAATGGGGTCTTCTCATAAGACAACCACAAGGCCGAAGCCCTGTGGTTGCCGATTGCAAAAAAACCAAAGAGGTTATTTCCCTCGCGCCTCGAGGGAGTACGGCAGCATCGCGTAGAACGCCGCGCAGATCTCAAGGTCGTCCACCCGGTTGATCTCGTTCGGTGCGTGGGCCTGGTCCTCGTCGCCGGGGCCGAACCCGATCGCCGGAATCTTGTGCCGGCCGGTGGTCGCCACCAGGTTCGTGGAGAAGGTCCACTTGTCGACGACCGGCTTCTTCCCGAAGAGCGCCTTGTATGCATCGATTCCGCTCTGGACGAGGAAGTGGTCCTCATCGAGCTTCCACGTCGGGAAGTAGAGCTCCTGCGAGTACTCCTTCTTCGTCCAGCCGATCTTCTCGTAGTTGGGCATCTCGACGATGAAGGAATCGGGAGCGTCACCGGTGGCCTTGGAGATGTACTCCCGGACCTGGGCGATCGCCAGATCGGCATCCTCACCCCACGTCAGGCGGCGGTCCAGATAGAGCATCGCATAGTCGGCGACGGCGCACTGGGAGGGTCCCTTGACATCCATCACGCTGACGGTGATCGTTCCCTTTCCGAGGAAGCCGTCCTCATCCGGCTGGAGATCCTTGTTCAGCTGCTCCATTGCAAG
>JAAZJI010000279.1 GCA_012800465.1 Spirochaetales bacterium | reverse complement strand
TGTGAAAGGGGAAGCATCCCCAGGGAAAGACCGAGAGCCTTCACCTCTCTGCTTTCAGGATTCCCTTTCATATACGGAGTGTCAAAGCGATGGTGTTCATCCAGGAACGCCTCAATGGTGAGCTTCTGACGAACGCTTCTTCGTTTCGCTTCTTCCTTGAAATGAGCGATCGGATCATCATAGATCTTCTCCAATTCATCCAGATAGCCGATCCTCTCGACCGTTCTGGTCCGGTTCTTACCCTTGACCCGCCTGGTTTCCTGAAAAAGAAGCAATGTTCGCCCGGTGCTACGCTCGAAAAGCTTGTTCAGGTACATGGCACCAGTGTATCACACCTGATGTTCGGGGAAATATGGATAATCGACATTATTTGTTTTACAGCGCCAAGAATCCATGCAATAATAGGGGTGTCGTTGCTTGGACCAGATCGATTTTTCCAGCGACTGGTCTGCGCCTCAAGCTTGGAGGAGTATTGAGGTTCTCGTAAGGAGGTTACCGCTATCCGTTCCGGGTAGCGGTCTTTGTCTGTTCAAGCATCGACCGGCCGAAGATTCCCCAATCCAAGGCAACGGCGACGGAGGCGAGCGGGGTGCTCCGTTCCTTCAGGATGCTCGGGATGATCGGGGTTGATCCCTGGAAGCTCTCCCGGATGATCGGAAGATGTTCCCTCGCCTGAGGCCCGGCGATGATGATCGCATCCACCGCCGTCGCCCGGTCCGCCGCGATGAGGGCCTGTCCGATCGCTCTGGCGGCTTGTGGGATTTCTTCCTTCCCGATTCTTGAAAGACCTGCAACCGTTTCCAGGCACCCGATCTGCCCGCAGAAGCAGAGCCCCGTCCGACTGACCGGGGTGTGTTCGAAGCGGGAGAGGCGGTCGACGCTGTTGACGTACAGAGCGCTTTCCAGATGCTCTCCCCAATTGATATAGAGGTAGGAAGGGGGAGTCTCCTTGTGGAACCAGCGTTCGGCGAAGCTCATCGAACGGGTCGTTTCGGCGAAGATCGTCGGAATCGCGGTGTTCTTCTCGATCACCTCGGCAAGAGGGATCTCCTCCCACGACCAGTAGGTGTGGGCAACAAGGGTCTTCCGATCAGCGCTGAAGGTCCCGCTGGTGGTCAGAACGATCGCCTTGAAGGGGATCTTGCTTTCATGGGTGAGCTTGAGGATCCGCTTGATGATCTCCGCTCCCGCGGTCTTCGGATCGGGATGTTCCCGGATCGGGAACTTCTCCATGCGGAGAATCGCCCCGTGGATGTTGGCGACCGTGTACGTGGTCGTCCTGATATCCATGTCGATGCCGAGAACCAGAGCCCCGTCGGCCTTGAGTTTCAGGTTGGTCGGCCTCCGACCGGAAGCGGTCTCCGCTTTGCCGCTCTCCGTGACGAGGTTCTCTTCGAGAAGAAGCGCGACGATCTCGCTCGTCGAGGGCTTGCTCAGATCCAGCGTCCGGGCGATCTCCGCCCGGCTGATCGCCCCTTCCAGGGCGATGAGGTTGAGCACTCGGAGGCGGTTTACCGTCCGGGCGACGGAGGGGTGGGAAAAGTCCATGCCCCAGCATACCCCACCGGAGGTCGGTTTGTTAAGGTTCATTGCCGATGAGGGTAAATCTCAGTATCTTTTGATATATTCCCTTGGAGGTACGAACAGAGAATGGCAAAGAAGAAGTTCAAGACGGAAGTGACGGAGCTGATGCAGCTCATCATCCACTCCCTGTATTCACACAAAGAGATTTTCCTGCGCGAACTGGTCAGCAATGCGTCCGACGCCCTCGATAAGCTGAAATACCTGACCCTTACCGACGAGCGGCTGAAGAGCCTCGATTTCGATCCGCGGATCGACATCACCTTCACCGAGGCGAAGCCCCGGACCCTCACGATCCGGGACAACGGCCTGGGAATGGATGAGGAAGAGCTTTCCAACAACCTTGGGACGATCGCATCCAGCGGAACGAAGAAGTTCCTCGCTTCCCTGACGGAAGAACAGAAGAAGGATTCCAACCTGATCGGTCAGTTCGGCGTCGGATTCTACAGCGCCTTCATGGTAGCCACGCGGATCGACGTCCGATCGAAGAAAGCGGGGACCGAGCAGGCATACCTCTGGTCCTCGACCGGAAAAGGAACGTTCGAGATCACCGAAAGTGAGCTGGACGGCCATGGGACGGAAATCGTCCTCCACCTCGACGAAGAGGGCGAATCATATGCAAACCGCTGGCAGATCGAACAGCTCATCAAGAAGTACAGCGACCACATCGCCTATCCGATCTTCCTGACCTATGAAGCGGTCACCTATGATGACAAGAAGAAGGATGAGGACGGCAATCCCGAGAAGAAGAGCGAGATCAAGGTCGAGCAGATCAACAGCTCTTCGGCGCTCTGGCGCCGACCGAAGAACGAGTTGACCGACAAGGACTACAACGAGTTCTACAAGCAGACCACCTACGACAGCGATGAGCCGCTGTTTTACGTGCACACCAAGGCGGAGGGGACGATCGAGTACACGACCCTCTTCTTCATCCCCAAGAAGGCCCCCTTCGACATGTACTACGCCGACTATCGCCCCGGGGTGAAGCTCTACGTGAAACGGGTGTACATCACCGATGATGACAAGGAGTTGCTGCCCCCATACCTTCGGTTCGTCCGGGGAGTCATCGACAGCGAGGATCTTCCCCTGAACGTCTCGCGGGAGATTCTTCAGCAGAACCGGGTCATGGCTTCGATCCGCTCCTCCAGCGTGAAGAAGCTGCTCGGCGAGTTCCAGAAGATGAGCGAGGACAACCCGACGATGTTCGATGCGTTCATCGAACAGTACAACCGACCCCTCAAGGAAGGCCTGTACTCCGACTACTCCAACCGCGACGCCCTCTTGGAGCTGGTCCGCTTCAAGTCCTCCACCGAAGAAGGATGGGTGAGTTTGGCCTCCTACAAGGAGCGGATGAAGAGCGACCAGAAGTCGATCTACTATCTCACCGGCGGGAAGGAGGAGGTGCTCAAGGCCAGTCCGCTGCTCGGGGCCTACACCAAGCGCGGCTATGAAGTCCTCATCATGAGCGACGACATCGACGACATCGTCGTCAGCCAGCTC
>JAAZJI010000278.1 GCA_012800465.1 Spirochaetales bacterium | reverse complement strand
CAGTCCATTCTCATACCAACTGTTTAGCAGGGATAGGACTCGAACCTATGACCTTTGGGTTATGAGCCCAACGAGCTGCCAACTGCTCCACCCTGCGATGAATTCTCCATTAAGATACGCAAATGAGAGGAACGTGTCAAGGGAGGTCTGATTTCTTTCTCAAGGAGTCTTCCTGAGGAATGCTTCAAGGGCTTCCGGTGAAAGAGGTTTTGAATAGTAGAAGCCTTGTATTTCATCACAGGAGAGGCTTTTCAGGAAATCCGCCTGCTCTTTCGTTTCGACCCCTTCGGCGGTGACGCTCGCCTTGAAGGTTCTGGCCAACGAAATGCTGATTTCCGTCAACGGGGCCAATCTTCGCTCCAGGTCGATATGGTCGATGATCTTCTTATCTATCTTCAATCGGTCGAAGGGAATCGATTTCAACCGACTGAATGAGGAGTAGCCACTGCCGAAATCATCGATGGCGATGCCGACGCCCAGATCTTTCAATTGATGTACCGTATCAAGTATCTCCTGAGGGTTTTCGGAGAAGAAGCTTTCCGTTATTTCCAGCTCGACATATCCGGGATCCACTCCGCTTTTCCGGATTGCATCCGAAACGTCGATGATGAAGTCATCCACCTGGAGTTGCACAAGCGACAGGTTGATGGAAACGCGAAGCGGCGGAAACCCCTTCGCAAGAAGCCTGTTGTGCTCTAGAAGCGCCTGCTCCAGCACCCAGAGCCCTACGTCATAGATCAATCCCGTCTGTTCAAGGAGGGGGATGAATCGATTCGGCGGCACCCGTCTGCTGCCGTCAGCCGTCCATCTGAGCAACGCTTCGACCCCGGCGACGCCTCCCGTGTCACAGCTGATCAACGGTTGAAACTCCAAGAAAAACTCATTGTTCTGCAACGATTGGAACAACCTGTTTCTGAAGAGGGTGTTTTCCGCAATGAGGTCTTCCAGCTGCTCGGTATAGAAGACAGCCTTCCGGTTCGTATTTTTCGCCTGCAAGCCTGCCAGATCGGCATTCTTCAAAAGAGTGGATGCGTCTCTTCCGTGATCAGGATGCACGGCGACTCCTACGCTGAGAACGACAAAGAGCGCCTCCATTCCCGCCTCGGTCGATATGGGACGGGAAAAAGCGTCGAGCAAGCGCTGCACGTCCTCCGCTACCCGCTCGGTATCCTCCACGCCTGACAGGATGACGATAAACTCTCCTTCGTTTGATCTTGAGATATGACCGGACTCTCCGAACAGCCGTCTGAGAATCGCCGCCGACTGTATCACCACCTGCTCCCCTATGGCATGACCGAAGGAACCGTTGATGGTTTTCAGGTTCGTCAGCTCAATCGTCAAAACCGCTATGTTCTCCGATTCTTGTCTGTTCTGTATCTCCTGTCTGAGTTTCTTTACCAGCATATTCCTGTTCGCCAGCCTCGTGGTCTTGTCGAAATATGCAAAGTTGTAGAGCCTTCTTTCGTATAAGATCTTTTTCTTCGTGTCACCCAATATGTTTGCGATCATTTTCAGAAAGTACAACCGACCTTCCTTGGAGATGGCATCGGTGCGATGATGATACTCGACGACAAGCATTCCATCGACCCGTTTGCCGACCAGGATCGGCAACGCGAAAAACGAATAGATCCCTCGTGAGAGGAAGAAATCCCTTATCTCCTCCCCTGCTTCGATGAGACCGTCTTCCATGTCTTCATAGATGATGGCCCGTCCCTGAAGAACGGGAGCGATGACGAGAGGTAACGTGTCGGTTGCAACGACCATCCCGAGACGATAGGGATGCGATCCGATCACGGCGTCCTTTCCATTCAGATGCAGAAACGTCGCCTTTTCGGTGTTTCTGCCGAACGCCACGAGACACATATAATCGAACTTGAGGAACTCATATGAAACTTCAAACATTTCATCGATTTTCTCTTTGGCATTTTTCCTGTCGACCGAAATGAAGCTTGAGGAGATCTTTTCAAGCACTTTCTGCTCGTTTGCGAACTTCCTATAGGCATCGATCTTCGAAGCATATTCCTTCGTGAGGTATCGCACGGCGATGGACGAAAGGATGATGATGAAAATTCGGGTCAGATACTCATTTCCATCGATGATGACCGGTACTTTCGGGAAAATTATCCAGTAGATGATTTGAATCACCGCTATCACCACGGTAAAAGCGATGGCATAGATTCCGGTATCAAGCACGACGGTGAACAAAACGAATATGATGTAGATCGCCCAGATCGTCACCGCCGCCGTATCGATATTCGTCGTCAGGAACAACAGCATGGCCGCAGTGTTCACCATCAGGAACACGACATTCTGAAGAACATGGTTTTTCGTCAGAGCCGGCAGGAGTTTCGTCAGCAGGCCGATGGTCAACAAGGCTGCCGAAAGAGTCAGCTCATAATTCAATGGTCTTCCGACTCCATAGTGTCCGACCAGAAAGGACAGCGGAGCACCTATGATATAGATGAATGCTATCGATTCAAACATGCGCACCCTGTCGATGTCTTGGGGTCGGGCGGTCATCGTCTCCCTTCCAAGCAGAAGCCCGAATCTTTTCGATGTGAAGAACAAGGTTATTGTAGGGACCATCATGAATATGCTGATAAGCGTCGGATACACGTTTTTTCCAAGAAGATCGGGCAGAGTCTTCATCGCCAGTCCCAGGACGAGGGGAACCAGCACGGAGCACAGGAAATATGTCGCCTGCCGCTTCAGAAGGGTATTCGCTTCAAGACGTAGCCACCAGCGGACAAGCAACACGATGTTCGCGGTTATGAACACAAGATAATATATGGTGAACCAGACTCCCCCCATATCGATGGGACGGATGTTCACCCAACCGAAATCGGTCTGAACCATCCGGTATTGATTCTCCGCAAGACATCCGAAGGGGGCGAACAGGATGACGTTCACCGCGGCGGGCGCATAGATGAGAACGTACATGACCCGCTTGTCCCACCGACTCTCAAATCCGGTCAGAATCATCGTGAAGTGAAGCAGGATGCTGAAGAAAACGCCCCAACCGAGAGATGCGAAACAGTTCCAGAAGATGCTTGATTCCGCCGTGGGCGCCGAATTCGCGATGGAATATGCAAAAGACCAGATCGCCAATGAGCTGGTAAGGAAGACGAACAGCCGGTTGACGCCGCTTTTCACGTTGACGCTCAGGGTGTAGATGCCGATGATCATGTAAGCATAGCCGCACAGGTAAAAGACAAGTGACAATACGAAGCTATACTTCACGGCCCGAACCTCCGAAGCAAACCTTATCTTTCAGCCCGTCGCACGTCTGAAATCCCGACCCGATTGAGTTCTGCGATGGTAAAAACTCCTTTATGTTGACCGGTTGTCCGTATCTTCTCGCATCTTATCATACTATCGGACGTCATGGCCAATATTTTGATGAAAAAGTCATCAGGCGGGAACCGTCGGAGAAATGGACATGGGTTGCCGGAGCCCTGTATCCCAAGGACGAAAACCTTCCCCGATCGGCAGGACCGGGTAGATGTGCGCCTGCATCATTCGTTATTGAGGAATTCTTCCAGCGCTTCCGGCGGAAGCGGTCTTGAGAAATAGTAGCCTTGTATCTCATCACAGCCAATGCTTTTCAGGAAATCCGCCTGTTCTTTTGTTTCGACCCCTTCGGCGGTGACGCTCGCCTTGAAGGTTCTG
>JAAZJI010000277.1 GCA_012800465.1 Spirochaetales bacterium | reverse complement strand
GATCGTCCTGCTCGCGATGAAAAGTGCGTTCGGCGGCTTCGGCACCGCCCTGCTACCCGCCCCCCAGGCGGCGGCGGTCGCCAAGATGGTCGGGGGAATCGAGCACCTGCCGGCGTTTCTGATCGGTCTCTTCATCGGGCTCGCGCTCTTTTTGATGAAGATCCCCTCGGCGACCCTGGGCCTCGGCGTCTACCTTCCGATCTACATCTCTTCGATCATGGGTCTTGGCGCGCTCGCGTCCCTGCTTGTCGTCAGAAAGAAGGACAAGGAAAAAACCCGGAGGAGGATCGGTCTCGTCGCCAGCGGACTGCTTGGCGGAGAAGGGATCACCGGAGTGCTGATCGCTATCCTTTCGATGTTCAAATAGGTATACTGGGCCCATGAATCTTCCCCGCTCCCTCTACGGCCTCACGTCCGAGCGTCTTGTCGAATCACTTGATCTTCCCGAAAAACGCCATGGCGGACAGATCATCAATTGGCTCGGCAAGGGGGCCACCACGTTTGACGAGATGACCGACCTCCCCCTTGATGAGCGCAGGCGCCTCGCCGATCTCGTCGGAGCTCCGGTCTCATCGAAAGCGACCGCCCGCGAAGAGGATGGAAGCGGGACGATCAAGCTCGGAATCACGCTGCACGACGGAAGAATGGTCGAAGCGGTCCTGCTCGTCGACCGGAAGGGACGGCACACCGCGTGCCTCTCCGTCCAGGTGGGGTGCGCGATGGGGTGCACCTTCTGCAAGACCGGGACGATGGGCCTGATCCGCAACCTCGCTTCCGAGGAGATCATCGAACAGTACGTCCATCTTTCCAAGGTGGCGACCCAGCCGATCACCCACATCGTCTTCATGGGGATGGGCGAACCGCTGAACAACTTCGATCCGACGATCAGGGCGATCCACTACCTCAATCAAAAAGAGACGTTCAACATCGGCCTCAGGAGGATGACGATCAGTACATGCGGGGTGGTGCCCGGGATCGACAAGCTCGCCGAATTGAAGCTTCCGATCCGGCTCGCCGTGTCGCTGGTCAGCGCGGACGATTCGCTGAGAACCCGCCTGATGCCGGTCAACAGGCGATGGCCGCTTGACGAGCTCAAGGAAGCGCTCCTTTCCTACCAGGAGGCGATCCCCAAGCGGTTCACCCTCGAGTACTGCATGCTCGGAGGTGTGAACACCACAGGCGAAAGCGCCAGGCAGCTCGAGCTTTTCACCCGCGGTCTGGATGTGGTCGTGAACCTCATCGCCTGGAACCCGATCGACGGGCTCGAATTCACCACTCCGAGCGAGGAGGAGCAGAAAACCTTTTCTTCCCTCCTCAACCGCTATCGGGTCAAACACACCCTTCGAATCTCCCGCGGCAGGGCGATCGGAGGGGCGTGCGGCCAGTTGGCGACTTCCCACGACCTGTAAAAGAATGGAGAGGAAGAAGAAAAAGGATTGGCTACCGGATGCTTTCCGATAGCCAATGAATCAGTTATTCGAGGGTCGCCCGGATCCGGCGGACGCCCGCCGAGGATGATTGCTCCTTCCGGATCCTGAAGGTTCCCATCCCCCCGGTCCGCTCCACGTGCGGGCCTCCGCAGACTTCCTTGGAGAAGTCTCCGATGGAGTAGACTTTCACCTGCTCGTCGTAGCGGCCTTCAAAGAGGGCGATCGCCCCCGCTTCCCGGGCTTCCTGCAGGCTCATCGTGGTGAAGCTCACCGGAAGGTCCCGCCTGATGACCTCGTTGACGATATCTTCGACCTTTTGGATTTGCTCCTTGGTCATCGGCTCGGGGTGGGTGAAATCGAACCGGAGCCGTTCGACGGTGATGTTCGACCCCTTCTGCCCGACATGGTCACCCAGGACCGTCCTG
>JAAZJI010000276.1 GCA_012800465.1 Spirochaetales bacterium | reverse complement strand
GGCGAAAAGGCGGATATAGCTCATGATGTTGCTGAACGCGCTGACGGTGTCCAGGAAGGTGGTGAAAAATCCGGCCAAGCCCTTCTTCGCTCCTTGGGCGAACGATACCCCCGGGCCCTGCGCTCCGAAGAGCAGGATGACCACGAACGAGATTCCGATCGCACCGAACAGCGCCTTGACGTTCACCGGGGTGCCGATGACGAGCAAAAGGACGATGTAGTAGAGGGCCAGGATGGTGATGAGCCATCCGATGTCCGCCACGAAGCTGAGATCCTTCCGCCTGCTCTTGTGCAGCACGTTGATGATGCACGCCAGGGAGAGCTGGACGGTTCCGATGCTGAAGGTGAACTTCATCACGGTGTTCTGGGCGGAAACCGCTTCAACTCCGAACAGCTCGGGGTAGTTGGAGATCTGGGGGATCACCAGCTTCCGCAGGAACGGAACGCTTCGAAGGATTTCGATCGAACCGAACCATGTCCCGGTGAGCGAGCCCCAGACGATCGTGGCGATCGAGAGCACATAGATGAGCATCACCATGGTATCCGCTTCCTTCTTGGAGACGTGGATCGCCAAGGCGATGAGCAGGAAGATGAAGCCGTAGCCGGCATCCCCGATGATCATCGCGAAGAAGAGGGTGAAGAAGAGGAGGAACCAGGTCGAGATGTCGTGCTCCCGATACCCCGGAACCGTTCCGAGAATCTCGAACACCGGCTTGATGATCCTATTGCCCTTGGTGTACTCGATAAGAGTCGGCACCTCTTCATCATCCTCGCTGACATCCTCGAGGAGATACGCCCATCCGTTCTTCCCGGCCATGCGGGTGAAGCGCTCCTCCTCCTTCGCCGGCAGATATCCGACCAGGTAGGAAAGCTCCTGTTCGTCGACGAGCGTCGCTTCGACCTCCTCGAAGCGCGATTGCATCTCCAGGACGCTTTGATGGTGCTTCAGCGCATCAAGATATGCGACGCTTTCCTTAAGCCGCTCATCGATTTCGTCAAGCTCCTTGTTCGCCCGGGCGATCGATTTCCCAAGATCGGAAAGCCGGTCTTCGCCGAACGACACCTCCACCGCCCCGGTTGCCGGGTCGAGCCGCTCTCCGATCGTCGCGACCGCCTTCATCGGTCCCTGATAGGAGACCTCGTAGTAGACCTGCTCTTCGTCGAGCTTGGCCAGGTCCTTCCTGTCGATCGTGTAGAAGAAGAGTTCGATCCCCTCCTCCTTCAGCCGGGCAAGCTCCTTCGGGTCGAAATCGCCCCAGGGCTGCAGCGCGGCCGCGGCGACGGAGTCGCGATCCCGCTTCTGGATCAGCTCCTCCCGCTTCCTGAGCAGCGCGGCCAGAGACGCGGTCGTCTCCACGACCCCTCTCCTGCTCAAGGCCTTCCGGGGAACCGGATGCTTCTTGTCGACCTTCTCCTGCAAGACCGAAATGACTTTCCGTACGTCTTCGATTTCCTGTTTCCGCGAACCTTCGAAGGCTTTCGAGGCGGTGGTGACGTGCAGCACCCCCGCTTTGCGGAGGTTCTTCAGCATCGCCTTGGTCTTGGAGCTTTGCACCACGATATAGGTTTTTTTCATCTCGGCTATCATGTCAGGCTCCTGCTACCAGTTTCTTCTTGGCGATCTTGCCGCGGACCACCGCGGCGGTCTGCTGGTCTCCGAGATAGATGCCGATCAGGCGGATGCGCTCCTTCGCCTCGGGAATCTTCACCTTTTCAAAGAGGTTTACTCTTTGACTGGTTATCCTCAGTTCCCTGCCCAACAGCTCGATCTGCTCATGAAGCGTTGCGATCAGGGCGTCGTACTGGGCCGCCTCCCTGATGAAGGCCACCCCCTTGTCGATCCAGAGCGGACAGACGAGCGGATCGTATTCGATATGCCTGAACGTCAGTTCCTTGAAGGTGGGGATGATGACTCCGGCGATGTTGCTTTCGCTTTTGAGGATCGTGTCGATCCTAACGAGGGACAGCAGGTCATACCGCTCGTTTTCAGCGTACACCGCGATCCAGGTCTTCACCTGGGCGATGAGCGCGGCCTGCTTTTGCCTCTGCTCCTCGATCTCCTCCTCGATCCGGCGAATCACCAGCTGCAGCTGCTGCTTCTTGAGCATCAGGGTGGGCAGGTAGCGTTCGTACTGCCTCAGACGGTCTTTCTGGAGCTTCAGCTCGTTTTTCGTCAGTTTGACATCCATGCATGCTCCTTACTCGTCGAGCGGTTTCGGCCAGCGGGAGCGGATCAGATCGGAGCGAAGGCCCGTCTCGTTTGGTTCGAAGCACTCCCCGAGAATCTCCCAGCCCAGATCCAGAGCTTCTTCAAGAGGGATGTTCACCGAAAGATCCATCATCTTCTCTTCAAAGAGATCGCCGTATTTCAG
>JAAZJI010000275.1 GCA_012800465.1 Spirochaetales bacterium | reverse complement strand
TGGGGATGGTCTTCTCCAGCGATCTCTTCTCCTCCTATAACGCCCTCGGCGAAGAGAGCTGGAAAGCCTGGGCGGCGATGGGCGCGCTTGCTCAGGATATGGAGACATACGCCCTCTATGCGACCGCCGCCCATGTGAACAAGCGGGCTCTTTCCATGCTCACGATGACCGACTGCCTCGCAACGGGAGCCGCGCTTATCGATGACGAGCGGCAAAGCGCCCTCCATCCGATGATCGAGCTCGCCCTCGAGGTGGCCTATAGGGAGCTATGAAGATGAACTTTCTCGACATCATGCGCCATCGCTTCGCCTGCAAGCTCTACGATGTGGACAAACCCCTGAGTCAGGAGGAGATCGATGAGATTCTGGAGTATGGCCGGCTGACCCCGACCTCGTTCGGGCTGGAGATGTGGCATTTCCATACGGTCGTTTCAAAGGAGAAGCTCAACGAGCTTTATGCGGTCTGTTATGAACAGGAGGGGGTCCGGACCAGCGGAATGACGGTGGCGATCCTGGTCAAGACCCCGAAACATCTCGATCCCGACGGATCGTTCGTCCATGAACGGGGAATCCGCTTCCCGAGCGACATCGACTGGTTCGTCGAGGATTACCGGCCCTACCATGAGTTTTTAAAAAAGAATGATCGGCTGGAAGGGTGGCTGAGAAGTCAGGGGTATCTGGCGGTCGCCAACATGATGACCGGAGCCCGGTCACTGGGGATCCAGAGCTGCGCGATCGAGGGGTTCGACGAGGAGGGGGTGCTCCGGGTCTTGGGAACAGACCCCGAGGAGTGGCTCGTTTCTCTTCTGTGCACCTTCGGCCATGCCGCCGAAGAGGAGCGGCCGAAGATCCGTGTGCCCTTGGATGAACTGGTTACCTATCATTAAGGAAGGTTTCGTAAAGATCGCTCCACCATCTCCCAGAACCAGGGGCGGTCGACATCGACGGGAATGATCACTGCGCCTTCACCGTCGATCGCTTCCTTGCTCGTCATCCCGTAGGAGGGGGAGGCGGGATCCGTGTCGACGACGACCCGTCGATGCTCGGTAGCGAACCTGCTTCGGTCGATGACATACGCCACGCAGAGCGGATCGTGCATCTGCGGCCAGCCGAACTTCTTGGCTTCGTAGTTCGCCATGTAGGTGTCCATGCACTGGCTGAAGACCTCCGCCGACCGTCCCTCGATCGTCCTCAGAGAATCCAACCGCTCTCTTGAGAGCGTCACGGTCCGGGTGATATCCAAGGAAAGCATGACCAGCGGCGCTCCGCTGGAAAAGACGATAGCGGCTGCTTCCGGGTCGGCATAGGCGTTGAATTCGGCGTCCTTGGTGACGTTTCCGCCGCTGAACGACCCGCTCATGACGACGATCTCCTTCACCAGGGAGGGAAAAGAAGGTTCTTTCGTAAGGGCGTGCGCCAGGTCGGTCAGCGGGCCGACGCTGATAATCGTGATCATTCCGGGATGTTTTTTGACGAGGCGGATCAGAGCGGAGACCCCGTCCTCATCTTGAAGCTCCTGGACGACCCGTTTTCCGAAGACCGGCCCGTCCAGCCCCGACTCGCCGTGGAAGTCGCCCGCTTCGACCGGTCGGCGGACCAACGGCCTGTCGGATCCGGCGAAGACCAGGCACGAAAGACCGGTGGTCTCGATCACGTTGAGGGTGTTTTCAACCGTTTTGTCAAGACCGACATTGCCGGCGGT
>JAAZJI010000274.1 GCA_012800465.1 Spirochaetales bacterium | reverse complement strand
TCGCCTTCGCGTGGGTCGGGGAGAAGTCCTTGCTGGAAAGACCGTAGCGGCCGCCGATGACCTTGATTCCGGTCCGCCCCATCTGGTTGAGGGCGGTGATGACGTCCAGGTAGAGCGGCTCGCCGAGGCTGCCCGGCTCTTTGGTCCGATCGAGGACGGCGATGCGCTTCACCGATTCGGGAAGAGCTTGGACGAAGTGCTTGGCGCTGAAGGGGCGGTAGAGGCGGACCTTCAGCACGCCGGTCTTGCCGCCACGCTCGTTGATGTACCTGCTCGCCCACTCCATCGTGTCGGCGCCGCTGCCCATGATGATGGCCACATCCGTCGCGTCGGGAGCGCCGACGTAGTCGAAGAGATGGTAGGTCCGGCCGGTCAGCTTGGCGACCTTGTCCATGTAGTCCTGGACGATCTCGGGGAGGGCTTCGTAGTACTTGTTCACCGTCTCCCGACCCTGGAAGTAGACGTCCTCGTTCTGGGCGGCTACGCGAAGGACCGGCTTTTCCGGACGCATCGCGCGGTCGCGGAAGCGACGGACATACTTCTCGTCGACGAGAGTGTACATGTCTTCATAGGTGAGCTCATCGACCTTCTGCACTTCGTGGGAGGTGCGGAAGCCGTCGAAGAACGCGAGGAAAGGAACCTGAGCCTCGAGCGTCGAAAGATGGGCGACCAATCCAAGGTCCAGGACCTCCTGGACGTTGTTCGCGCACGTCATCGCAAACCCGGTGTTCCGGCAGCTCATCACGTCGGAGTGGTCCCCGAAGATCGAAAGGGACTGGGCGGCGAGCGACCGGGCCGAAACGTGGAACACGGTCGGGATCATCTCGCCGGCGATCTTGTGCATGTTCGGGATCATCAGCAGCAATCCCTGGCTTGCGGTGAACGTGGTCGTCAACGCGCCGGCGGCGAGCGAACCGTGGACGGCACCGGCGGCGCCGGCTTCCGACTGCATCTCGACGACTTCGACCGTCTTTCCCCACATGTTCTTCCGTCCGACGCTTGCCCACTCGTCGGCGAATTCACCCATCGTGGAAGAGGGTGTGATCGGGTAGATGGCGGCAACTTCGCTGAACGCGTACGCTACGTGCGCGGCAGCGGTGTTTCCGTCGATGGTAACCTTCCTTTTGTTACTCATGTGACTCTCCATAAAGCAATATTTGCTGCAACCCGGAAAGGGCTGCCCTAAGCACAAAAAGGTGGGAAGATCGCAGATTTTCCCAGTAGCCAATCATAGACCAATAAGGGCTCGTTTGCAAGAGAACACGAAAAAAAATCCATTGGGAGCAAAGAAATATGATTTATGGACGCTAACTCTTTACATCGAAAACAAACAGAAAAATCACTAGAAAAACGGTAGGATTTTGCGTTCGAGCCATCCTGCGCCGGATCCCCTTCCGCTTCACCTCGGAACCCAAAATTTGACGCCCCGTTCAAACTTTGCCTCTATCTACGCACCGGGGATGTCGATATGCTTGACCCATGCAGACAACGATACAATCTTGGCGGAAGCTCGGCTTCGGCCTCTTCATCCACGTCGGGCTCTACTCGATCCTGGGCGGGGTCCATCGGGACAGGAAGGTTCTTCGCGGCTACAGCGAACAGATCCTCTCGCACGGCTATCTTCCCCAACGGGATTATGAACGGCTGGTCGACCGGTTCACCTTCGAGCGCTTCGATCCCGACCACATCGTCGCCGTCGCCAAGCGGGCGGGGATGCGGTATCTCGTCATCACCGCGAAGCACCACGACGGCTTCTGCCTCTTCGACACGAAGAGCACCGCCTACAACTCGATCAACACCCCCTACGGCAAGGACGTGGTCCGGGAGCTTTCCGAAGCATGCCGGAGAGGCGGTCTGGAGTTCGGCATCTACTTCTCCTGGATCGATTGGAACTTTCCCCACGCCCTCCCGATCTCCCCCCACAACTGCGATGCGATCCCCCCCGCCCACCAAAAGCTGAACATCACCCAGCTGACCGAGCTGCTCGGCGGCTATGGCCCCATCCGGGAGCTGTGGATGGACATGGGCGCCCCCACCGTCGAGCAGTCCGCCGAGGTATACGCCCTGGTGAAGACCCTCCAGCCGAAATGCGTCGTCAACGGACGGATCTGGAACGACTATCAGGACTTCCTCACGATGGGGGACAACCAGATCCCCACCCTCCCGCTGAACTGTCCGTGGCAGACCCCCGCTTCGATCTACAAGGAGACGTGGGGGTATCGCTCGTGGCAGGAGCGGGGCGATCTGGAGGACAAGGTCGCGGAACTGACCGAGACGCTCCGCTCCGTCAGGGCGATGGGAGGAACCTACCTTCTGAACATCGGCCTCAAGGGGGACGGCTCGATCGTCCCGTTCGAAGAGGAGGTGCTCCTCGGAATCGGGAAACGGCTCCGGGAAAAGCCCCTCGAAGCGGAAG
>JAAZJI010000273.1 GCA_012800465.1 Spirochaetales bacterium | reverse complement strand
CTTGAGGATGCTGTAGTCGGTCATGCCGAGGCTGAGGTTCCACTCCTTGAGCTTCTCTTTGATCTCCTGGAGGGATTTCTTTCCGAAATTCCTCGTCTTGGCGATCTCCTCCTCGCTCTTCTTCGTCAGATCCCCGATCGTGCGGATATTCGCGTTCTTGAGGCAGTTGCTCGAGCGGACGGTCAGTTCCAGCTCCTCGACGGAAGTGTTGAGGATCTTTCGGATCCGCTCCTCCTCCTCATCGACCTCGTCGTTGCTGGAGATCAGCGACTCGTCGAAGTTGATGAAGATCTGGAAGTAGTCCTTGGCGATCTTCGCCGCTTCCGCCAGGGCGTTCTGCGGGACGATCGTGCCGTCGGTGTACACCTCGATGATCAGCTTGTCGTAGTCGGAGCGATACCCGACGCGGGTCGGCTCGATCGAGTACTTCACCCGGGTCACGGGGCTGAACGTCGCGTCCAGCGGAATCGTCCCGATCTCCTCGACGTACTTCTCGTTGATCTCGCTGGGGACATACCCCCGGCCGAGGTCGATCTGGACCTCCATTTCGAGATTCGCGTCATCCATCATCGTGAAGAGCACCAGGTCCTTGTTGACAATCTCGACCTGATCACGCTCAAGGACGGCTCCGGTCACGACTCCCGGGCCTTTGCACTCGATGAGGAGGTTGGTGCCTTCGGCATCCTCCGGCATCCGGATCTGGAGCTTCTTCAGCGCGGCGATGATGTCACTGATATCCTCGCGCACGCCGGGCAGCTGCTCATACTCGCTCGAGATGAGATGGGGGACGCCATCCTCGTTGAAGCTGGTGAATTTGATGGCGGTGACGGCATACCCTTGGATTGAAGAAAGGAGGACCCTGCGCAGCGTATTGCCGATCGTCGTCCCAAAGCCCCGCTCGAACGGATAGGCGATGAACTTGCCGTAGTTCGGCTCGACGGCGCTGTGTTCGAAGGTGATCCCCTTCGGCTTTTTAAAGCCCTTCAGAAGGTTTTTGCGTGCCATGGTTACTCCTTATCGGGAATACAACTCGACGATCAGCTGCTCGTTGATCTTCTCGAGTTCGGTTACTTCGCTCCTCCTCGGGACAGCGAGGAAGGTGCCCTTCATCGCATCCACGTCCAAGCTGAGCCACTGGTAGACCCCGCTCTTGGTGTACTCCTTGAGGTTCTCCTTGATGATGAGCATCTTCTGGGCCCGCGGGCTGACCGAAATCTCATCTCCCACCTTGACGCGGTAGGAGGGGATGTCGACGCGCTTGCCGTTCACGAAGATGTGTCCGTGGTTCACGAACTGGGCGGCCTGATAGCGGCTCGAGGCGAAGTGGAGGCGGAACACGACGTTGTCCAGGCGCCGCTCCAGGAGCTGGATCAGGTTCTCACCGGTCTTTCCGGGAATTCTCGCGGCCTCGTTGAAGGTCAGCTTGAACTGCTTCTCGAGCATCGCGTACGTCCTTTTGAGCTTCTGCTTCTCGCGAAGCTGAAGACCGTAGTTGGTCGGCTTCTTCGACCGGGCTCGGGGATCCTTGCCGGGAAGGCCGGTGCGCTTTCCGCTGCTGTTCAGCGGGCACTTGCCGGAAAGACACCGATTGCCCTTGAGGAAAAGCCTGGTGCCTTCCGCCCTGCAATGTCTGCATTTTGGTCCAGTATATCTTGCCATCTGGTTCTATCTCCTCATCACACTCTTCTACTCTTGCGAGGCCGGCACCCGTTGTGGGGGATCGGGGTGATGTCGCGGATCGACCGCACTTTCAACCCGAGCACGCCGAGGGTCCGGATGGCGCTCTCGCGACCGACCCCGGGGCCTTTGACGAATACGTTCACTTCCTGAAGCCCGCTGTCCATCGCGGCCTTCGCCGCCTTCTCGGCGGTGGTCTGGGCGGCGTACGGTGTGGATTTCTTCGCTCCGCGGAATCCGAGTCCGCCGGCGCTCGCCCACGAGACGGCGTTGCCCTGCAGATCGGTCACGGTGACGATCGTGTTGTTGAAGGTGGCCTGGATGTAGACGTTTCCTTCGAATACCGTCTTCTTTGTCTTACGTTTTACAGTTGCCAT
>JAAZJI010000025.1 GCA_012800465.1 Spirochaetales bacterium | reverse complement strand
TCCTATCTGGACGACTCCCTCACCCCGAGCATCTCCTCGATCGACGCCCCCGGGGCGACCATCGGATAGGCTTTCTCGTCGGTGGGAATCTCGCAATCGATCACGACCGCCTCCTTCAGCGCGAACGCCTCCTCAAGGATCGGAAGGGGGTCTTGGTCCCCGGTGATCCGCATCCCCTTGAGTCCGTACGCATTCGCCAGCATCACCCAGTCGATCGGAGTGTCGAGGGTCGTTTCGCTGTAGTGCGAATTGAAGAAGAGGGTCTGCCACTGGCGGACCATCCCCAGGGTCCGGTTGTTCATGATCAGGATGACCACCGGAAGCCGATAGCGGGCGATCGTGGCAAGCTCGTTGCAGTTCATCTTGAACGAACCGTCGCCGGCGACGCTGACCACCCGGGCATCCGGGTTGCCCACCTGGGCGCCGATCGCAGAGCCCGTTCCGTAGCCCATCGTCCCCAGCCCCCCGCTGGTGAGGAAGTGCCCGCATCGGGTGTGCTTGAGGAACTGGGCGGCCCAGATCTGGTGCTGGCCGACCTCGGTGACCACGAACGATCCTTCGGGCAGAACCTTCTGAAGCGCCTTGAGCACCTCCTTGCTCCGCTGGTTTTCGCTTTCGATCCTGATCGGGAACCGCTCCTTGTAGGAGTGGACCTGGTCCATCCATCCGTTGGAGGGGATCTGCTTGTCGATCCGCCGGTTGAGCTCCTTCAGGACGACCCGGACATCCCCGACGAGTCCGACGGTGGCGGTGATGTTCTTGTCGATCTCCGCCGCATCGACGTCGATGTGGATGATGTCCGCTCCCCGGGCGAACGCGGACGCCTTGCTGACGACCCGGTCGCTGAAGCGCGCTCCGATCACGATCAGGAGGTCGCACATCGAGACGATCATGTTGGAGACTTTCGTCCCGTGCATCCCGACCATCCCCGTATAGCGGTTGCTGGTCGTCGGAACCGCCCCGATCCCCATCAGCGAAGTACACACCGGAGCATCGATCTTCTCGATGAACTCGGAGAGCTCCCCGCCCGCCCGGGCCCGGACGACTCCTCCTCCGACGAAGCACACCGGGCGCTCGGCCCGGCGGATGAGTTCCAACGCCTCCCTGAGCGCCTGTTCGCTGATCCGATCCGATTTGGGTTTCACCGGCTCGATCGCCTCGCGCTCATACTCGGCGTATTCAACGGTGATGTCCTTCGGCACGTCGATCAGCACGGGCCCCGGTCGGCCCTCCTGGGCGATTTGGAACGCCAGGCGAATCGTCTTGGCGAGTTCGTTCACATCCTTGACGATGAAGTTGTGCTTCGTCACCGGCATCGTGATTCCGGTGATGTCGACCTCCTGGAAGGAATCCTTTCCCAGAAGAGGAACCGTGACGTTCCCGGTGATCGCCACGATCGGCACGCTGTCCATATAGGCGGTTGCGATCCCCGTCACCAGGTTGGTCGCCCCCGGCCCGCTGGTGGCGAAGACCACCCCGACCCTGCCGGTCGATCGGCTGTAGCCGTCGGCGGCGTGGGCAGCCCCTTGTTCGTGGCTGGTAAGGATATGGTCGATCCGGTCACGGTAGGAGTAGAGGGCGTCATAGAGGGGAAGCACCGCTCCGCCGGGAAACCCGAAGACCGTATCGACGCCCTGCTCAAGCAGACATTCCAAGATGATTTCGGCACCACGTAACTTCATCCATCACTCCTGGGCAAAAATTGCTCCGGTGTTCGCGCTGGTAACCTGCCTGCGGTAGCGGTCCAGGTAGCCGCCGTAGCGAACGACTTCTTTCTCCTTGAAGGAAGCGCGGCGCTTTGTGAGCGTCGCCTCGTCGACCTTCAACGTCAACTCTCCATGTGGGATGTCGATGAGGATCTCATCCCCTTCCTCGACGAGGGCGATCAGGCCCCCGCTCGCCGCCTCGGGGCTGACATGACCGATCGAGGAGCCCCTCGTCGCTCCGCTGAAGCGCCCGTCGGTGATCAGGGCCACATCCTTGTCCAGGCCCATGCCGGCGATCGCGCTGGTGGGACTGAGCATC
>JAAZJI010000272.1 GCA_012800465.1 Spirochaetales bacterium | reverse complement strand
GCGCATTGACCGTCGTGACGATCTCAAACTCGCCGCTTAGGAAGATGAGGATATCCCCCGATTGCTTCTTTGATTCCCGCTTGACGATCGAGATGATCATCTCCAGCTGGTCGTCGAAGGTCTGGCGATGAGCGGGGGAGTAGATGACATGGACCGGATAGACCCGGCTGTGGATCGAGACGATCGGGCAGTTGTCGAAGAAGCGGGAGAAGACCCGGGTGTTGATCGTCGCCGACGAGATGATGACCTTGAACTCCGGTCTTTGGGCGACGATCCGCTTGAGCAGGCCGAGGATGAAATCGATGTTCAGGCTTCGCTCATGGGCCTCATCGACGAGGATCACCGAATACTGCATCAGCATCGGGTCGTTCTTCAGCTCCATCAGGAGGATCCCGTCGGTCATCACCTTGATCCGGGTGGTATAGTCGGTGGTATCCTCGAAGCGCATCTTGTAGGCGATGAAGTTTTGCGTATCGTTCAGCTGGCGCTTGATGAAATCGCACACGCTCAAGGTGGCGATCCGTCGCGGCTGGGTGATTCCGATCATCTTCTCGTCGGCGTACCCCGCTTCATGGAGGATGAGCGGCATCTGGGTCGTCTTTCCGCTGCCCGTCGGGCTTTGGACGACGATCACCTGGTTCTTGGAAAGAGCATCAAGGATTTCCTGCCGATTCCGGTATACCGGCAGCTGTTTGTAGTCTATCAAGGCAGTTCCTTTTTCAAGAGCGCCACCGCTTCGGCGATCGAGACGACCGTATTGGTCCGGGCGTTCAGGTTCCGGAGGGTGATCGATTCCCCCCCGTCCCGGTCCAGGATGACCGCCCAGGGGATCGCGTTGGCTTCAGCCCATTTGTATTGGGCGGAGAGTTTCTTCGGTTCGAAATAGATGGCGACCTTCAGGTCGGCTTCCCGAAGCCGCTTCGCCACCCTGATCGCTTCCGGGTAGCGGCTCTTGTCGGTGTTGAGGATCAGGACATCGCTTGCGCGCTGATCGTACCCGCCTTCCAGGGCGGAAAGGAGCCGATCAAGGCCGATCGAGGAACCGACGCCGGGCAGGTGGGTCCTGGTGTAGAGGGACGCAAGGTCGTTGTACCGTCCGCCGCTGCAGACCGAACCGATCTGCTCGGCGCCTTCCAGGAAGGTCTCATAGACGATGCCGGTATAGTAGTCCAGCCCCCGGGTGATGGAAGGATCGAAGAGGAAGTGTTCTTCAATCCCTTCGGCTTCCAGGTAGGAGTGGATCGTCCGCATGCGCCGGGTATGGTCATTCTCGCCCTCGAGAAGCATGACAAGACGGTCGAGGGTCGCCAGGAAGGGTTCATCCTCATCCTCTTTGGTGATGTATGAGAGGATCGTCCGGGCCGTCCGTTCGTCTTGAACCAACGCTCGAAGCTGCTCCTCTGTTTCTTGTTCACCGATCTTTCTCAGCTTGTCCACGAGCCGGAGAATGTCCACGCTGAGATCCTCGACTCCGAGATTGCCGAGCAGGGTGTTGAACATGCCCCGGTGCGCCACGTGGAACCGGGCATGATCGATGTTCATCTTCCTGAAGGACGAAGCCATCAGGGAAAGGATTTCCGCGTCGCTTTCGGCGTTGTCCACTCCGACGATGTCGAAGTCGCACTGGGTGAACTCCCGGTAGCGCCCCTTTTGAGGGTTTTCCCCCCGCCACACCTTGTCGATGTGATAGCGCTTGAAGGGCAGGGCGAGCTCATGTTCGTGCTGGGCGAGGTAGCGGGCGAAGGGGACGGTCAGATCGAAGCGGAGCGCCACCTCCCGACCCCCCTGGTCGGTGAAGTGGAAGATCTGCTTGTCCGTCTCCCCGCCGCCTTTTCCGAGAAGAATCTCCATGTATTCAAGAGCCGGGGTGTCGATCGGGACGAACCCATAGGAGGAAAAGTGCTTCTGCAATGTCGTCACAAGCGCTTCTTTCGGGATCTGGGCGGAAGGAAGGCTGTCCCGAAATCCTTTCAGGACTCTTGGTCGGATGATCGCTTGATCCTGCATTGCCATACTGCTCCTGTTGTGTTTTGTCGTCGGATGGTGTAAAAAGAGTGTAATACGAATCATTCGTCCACTGCAATATCCTCCTAATTTCGAGATACCGATGCTGATAAGATATAAACAAGATGACCAGGGCAACACCCTTCCGATCGCCAACATCTATACCCAGGCGGAACACAAGATCGAAACCCGGAACATCGACCGCGATGCTCTGTGG
>JAAZJI010000271.1 GCA_012800465.1 Spirochaetales bacterium | reverse complement strand
GGCAAGAAGGCGAAGGTCAAGGAGCTCATCCGCAAGAAGAACGCCTGAGCACGGAAATGATGATATCGATATGAGCGGCATGGTTGATCGGCCATGCCGTTTTTCTTTGATGAGGGAGTGAAAAAGCCCTTGTTGCATCGCCGTGAGAAGACGAGGGTCCAAGACTGCTCTCGCATGGATTACACATCAAGGAGGGCACGATGATGCATGCGTTGAAGATACTGATCATCGGTCTGGTCTTTCTGGCTATCGTGGTAGCCCTGTTTGCCTATAGGAATCTCAATTACGATTATATGAACGAAACCTTCATGGACAAGACGGGCGAAAAGCTCGGCTTTACGGAAAAACAGGCGGTTCTGGATGATGGCTCCGTATTGAACTATGGCGAGGGGCCTGCAAACGGACCGCCGCTTCTTCTGCTGCACGGACAGCAGGCATCATGGCGGGACTACGCCAAGGTGCTGCCGGATCTGTCCGAGGAATTCCATGTCTTTGCCGTGGATTATCATGGGCACGGCAAATCGACCAAGGCTGCCGAAAAATACAAGGCGGACATCATGGGGCGGGATCTGGTGTGGTTCATGGACCATGTGATACAAAGGCCCTCATATGTTTCAGGTCATTCTTCAGGGGCTTTGCTCGCCGCATGGCTTGCCGCCAACAACGCTGAAGCCGTCATCGCCCTTGTTCTTGAGGACGGGCCGTTTTTCTCCACCGAACCGGGCAGGGCGGAGAACACATTCGCCTACAAAGGCTTTGAAGCCATGCATGACTTCCTCAATCAGGACGAGATAGACAGTTATACGCATTACAGTCTCCTGCACGACCCCATGATCGAGATATTCGACAGGCAAGGAGAGGGCTTCTGGGAGAAGGCGGTCCGAGGCCCTGCGCTTCGATACATGAAGAAGCACCCCGGAAAGATTCCGCGCCTGTGGTTCTACCCTCCGGAGCTCGGCGTGAACGCGATCTTCGAGCTCACGCGCAATGTCCAGGACGGAACCGGCGACTATGATCTGCATTTCGGAGTGAGTTTTTATGACTTTTCCTGGTTTGACGGCTTTGATCAGGAGGAAACGCTTAAAGCCATCCAAGCGCCCACCCTCGTCATGCAGGTGAACCCGAGCAGGGAGACCGCTCCCGATTATCATGATGCGAACGGCATGCTGCTGTCGGCGATGGACCGGAAGGATGCGGAGCGGGTATGCCGCCTCATCCCGAACAGCAGGTATATGACGGGATTCGACTCCATGCACGACATACATGCAGACTGTCCCAGGCAATTTGTGAAAGCGGTGCTCGATTTCAAGGAGCAGGTGGAAACAGGCGCGTTTGCGCCTTGAGGTGGAGAATCGGGGCAGGCATCGAACGCTCTTCGGGTTCATCCCTCCGATCAGCTTGTCGTTCCTGCTAAAAGAGAGTACGCTTGGTCTATGGACACTCAGGTCAGGAAGCCAAAGAAAGAGCGGCGACGGGGCAATCGACGAGGCCGGAAAGGCAAGGGGGACTCGAAGAAGGTCGCCCCGGAGAAGCTTCTTCAGCCAAGCAGGAAGAAGTTCACTCCGACCTTGCAACCGCTTCCGGTCAAGAAGGTCGTCGAACCGAAGGAGGCGTGCGCGATGTGCGGGAAGCCGATTCCCCTGATCGCCAATGCGCTCACCCATCCGGAGGGCGGATACTGCCACTTCGACTGCGTGCTTGCCTCCCTCGCCGAACGGGAACACCTGAAGGAGAATCAGAAGGTAAGCTACATCGGGCGGGGGACGTTCGCGGTCGCCGAAAAGAACGATGAAGGCTCGTACACCTTCGTCAAGCGGATCGAATGGGAATCGTCCGAATCCTTCGCCGCGATGAAGAAATACGTGGAGGAGATCAAAGCGTGAGCAGCAACATCCGGACAGCGATGCTTCCCGGGTCCTTCGATCCGCCGACGCTCGGCCATGTCGACATCATCGAGCGGAGCGCCCGCCTCTATGATCGGCTCTACGTCGTGATCGCGGACAACGTCAACAAATCCTATCTCTTCACCCCCGAGGAGCGCCTTGCGATGCTCAAGGAGATCCTGGGCGGACATGGGAACATCGAGGTGGTGACCCACAGCGGTCTGGTCGTGGATTTCGCCAGGACCCACCGGGTCGGGGTGATGATCCGGGGTGTCCGGGCGCTCGCCGACTTCGGGTACGAGTTCGAGCTCGCGATGACGAACAAGCAGCTCTATCCCGGGCTCGAGGTCCTCTTCCTTCCCACCAGCCCGAAATACTTCCTCCTCCGCTCAAGCGCAATCAAGGAGATGGCGGCGTTCGGGGCGGATATCACCTCGATGGTCCCGCCGCTGGTCGCCGACATCATGAAGCGGAGGATCAGGGCCCATCAGAAACAAGCATAGGAATGTGCACATGCTTCCACTATGAAGATGAAGCTCCTCTTGAACGAGAGGAGCTTTCCGTGTTATAGATTACACATTCTTGAAAAATGTCATGTTGGTTTTGGATAATGAGATGACATCGAGGTTTCAGCAATCGCTTATTGACGCTTTGATGGTTTTTCGGTATTCTACCAAACGTGTCAAAATTTTGAAAAGAATAAGAGGATTACGTCATGGCAACACCCAAATATAAGACATCAAAGGCAAGATCGGCGAGTCGCAAATCGGCGAACATGAAGCTTGCCGCTCCCACACTTTCACGTTGTGGTACGTGCGGGAACATGGTAGTCCCTCACCGAGTATGCCCGAAGTGTGGCTTCTATCGGGGTGTGCAGGTCATCGAACTGCAGGATAAATAAGAACATCAGGAGTTGACTATGGACAATGCGCAAGTATTTGAGAAAGTAAAAGCCTTAATCGCAGAGAAGCTTGAGATCGATGAATCGAAGATCACGATGGAAGCATCCTTCCGAAAGGATCTCGGGGCCGACAGTCTGGATACCTATGAGCTGGTCTACGCCATCGAGGAAGAGCTTGGCATCTCCATTCCGGATGAGAAAGCGAACGAGTTTGAAACCGTACAGGACGCCGTCGAGTTCCTCGCATCCGAACTCTGAGATTCCGTGGACGATCTGCGTACCGAGGAAGCTCCCTCTCTTGCTCCTGAGCGAGAACGGGAGCTTCTCATCTTTTCCGAAACAAGCGGCATCGGGGTCGATGACCTCGATCTCCTCGATCGTGCGTTCACCCACCGCTCCCATGCCAACGAGGCCGGTGACCGGACCCGGAACAACGAGCGCCTTGAGTTCCTCGGCGATTCGATTCTCGGCCTAGCGATCGCCGACCTGCTGCTGGAGAGATATCCCGACAAGGAGGAGGGGGAGCTTTCCAAGATCAAATCGATCGTCGTGAGCGAGGACAGCCTGGTTCTCGCCGCCAAGAAGCTGGACGTCGCCCGGTATCTCCTTCTCGGGAAAGGAGAGGAACAGACCGGAGGCCGGCGGAAGAAGGCGCTCCTGGCGGATTGCACCGAGGCGCTTTTCGGAGCGTGCTACGTGCACAACGGTTTTCCGGAAGCGAAAGCGTTCGTCGATCGGACCCTCGGCGAACGGATCGTCGCGGTCGTCGAGGACGACTATCATCGCGACTACAAGACGGCGCTGCAGGAGTATATGCAGAAGAAGTGGCGGATCGTCCCCACCTATACCCTGGTGTCGAAAACCGGTCCGGACCATAACTTCACCTTCCATGTCGAAGTGGATGTGAACGGACAGGTCTTCGGGCCCGCCCATGGCCGGAGCAAGAAGGCCGCCGAGCAGGCGGTGGCTAAAATCGCATATCAATCGCTGGTAAATCCACAGAGCTCCTGATAGGCCAGGGCGATTCTGGAGAGCCGCTCTTTCGTGTTCTGGGCGGGGTCG
>JAAZJI010000024.1 GCA_012800465.1 Spirochaetales bacterium | reverse complement strand
TTGGAAACTCCAACCTTAGCAATATATGCCTGATATGTACCGTTACCGGAACGAACGAATTCATAGCCGTCCCTCAGGTACTGAAGCTTCTGTTCGTGGGTATATTTCCTGTCCATTTAATCCCCCCCAATGATACAGATCCATGATATCTGGAAGGGGGATGGTCAGAAATGGGGATTTATTGGTCGCTTACGTGGAAGCGTGGAGCTTGGAACAGAAGAAAAGAACCATCGATGTGTTGGAGCGAGTCGATATCGTCGCCTTCGCTTTCAGCCCCGATGGAGCTAAAAAGGGGTGTCCCCTCAATCATCTCGATGGCAGAAAAGGGTATATCACGATCGATGATGCGCTTGCCCGAACCTTGCGTGTGTTCGATGAGGACACCGATGAACTGCTCGGAACGTACGATTCAAGCGATGAAGTCGTCGCAGGCGGCTGGAAGGTAAGTACATAGGATCATGTCAGCCAACGGTTCAGGAGTCAAACTTCTTGGAAGAGCGATGAATCGCCTCCCCTACCATGGGGCGGGCATCCTGGTGTGGCGGAAAACCGCCTTTGGGAAGACGGAGGTTCTTCTTGGATTGAGAAAGCACCACCCTCAAGCGGGCATGTGGTCGATCCCCGGCGGCGGATGGGATGAGCGGAAGGACGGGTTTGGAGAAGGGACGACGCCCGACTATCGGGCGACCGCCATCCGGGAGACGTGGGAAGAGATCCGGCTGTCGGTCGAGGATCCCGACCTCCTGACTCCCCTGTGGCGGAAGGATCTCCCTTTCTACCACTTCAGAGTCTACGGATATCCCATGACCGGAACGCGGGATCTCGTCCGGCACGAGGAGTTTTCACGGCTGGAATGGTTTCCCGTCGACGGGTTGCCAAAAAATACCGCCTCCTTCGTGCGGTCGCAGGTCTCCACTTTGATGAAACGCCATCGATAGAGCTCGATGACCGATGCTGTCGCCGAAGGCGAGGAAAGCGGAAGCGATCCCCCGGTTCCGAAGCCGGGCGACCTCGAACGCCTTGAAAAACCGCAGCTTCGATGCTTGAAGCGTCGAACCCCTCCAGAAAGGAAAGCGTATGCACATACGCCTCCGTGTATCGGCCCTCATCGATGAGGGCGACATGGCGCTCGACCTCGGGGTGGGAGGAAAGAAGCCGGATCTCCCTTCAGCTCAACTCGGACACCTGCTTATCCATCAGCTTGGGATCATCATCGGCAACCTCACGGGGCTTCCCCATCCCTTTCCGACAGGTCATACCCGACCGTAAGGCGGGCAAGCTCCTTCTTCAGGACCGGGAGGCGGCCTGCGACGATCGAGGGGTGGATCCTCTCCTCCTTGGCGAAATCGAGGACCGCTTCCTCGTCAAACCGCCTGTGGGCGAAGAAGACCTTCCGGCGGTCGAAAGGAAGCAGCAGTTCCTCGCCGAGGCGTTCGGCCTCGGCGACGGCGTCATTCGAGGACGTCATCCGCGGCCCCACATGCCGAAGCAGGATGTGGGCGGCCTCCCGGAACAGGATGGCCCAGAATGTCTCCGAGTCCTTCCCCTCGGCGGTGAACGCGATCGTCGCCCGTCCTTCAGCGAAGAACGTGAGCGCTTCGAGGTCGAGCTCCTTCAGCGAAGGAAGCACCACGAACGCCACTCCGGCGTGTCCAAGCAGCGTCCGAAGCTCGGGGAGGAACTCCTTTGGGGGAAGAAGGGAGAGGGAGCGGGCCGTCGCCATGCTCCGCTCCAGCTTCCGATGATCCAGCGGCCGTACCCCCATTCCGCGGGCGCGGAACTTCGCCTGCTGGATCCAGGCAAGAAGCGTGTAGTCCATCTTCCGGTCGATATGGGAACCGAAGGAGACATAGGGGGCCATCGCCTCGCTTTCGATGATCTGGAGGGTGCAGACCTCGAAATATCGGCGGACAAGCTCCACCTGCGCTTCCGGCCCCTCGGCGAGGGCGATCCAGCCAAGGGTGCTCAGCTCCTCGAGGGGAATGCGGGGAAGAATCCGCGCATCGAGGGCGATCCGGTCTTTCAGCGTCTCCCTGACCACATCCGCCCGATAGAGGGCTTCCAGGTTCGACCAGAACAGGACGTCCTTGCCGATAACAGGAATCAATCGCAAGACCACATCGGTGGTAAGCAGCACCTCTCCGGCGATCAGTTTGCTGACATGCTTCTCCGAAAGGCCCATCCGGGTCGCGAATTCCTTCTGGGTCATCCCCCGGTCTTCGATGAGGTCGCGGATCGTCTTGCCCGGCGGGAACGCTCCTTGATCACCCCATGAACGTGCCATCGCATCTCTCCTTCGCCCTCGGATCCACGAACGTCCGCCGCGTGGAGCGGAGCTACTTCGCCTTCCCCTGGTCGGCGACCGCCTTCATCCGCGCTTCGATCGCCGCCCGGTCGCCGAGGTACTGCTTGCCCACCACGGCGAAGCGTCCGTCGAACTCGTAGACGAGGGGGACGCCGGTGGGGATGTTCACTCCGACGACCTCCTCTTCGCTCAATCCGTCGAAATGCTTGACCAGCGCCCGCAGGGTGTTGCCGTGGGCCACGACGAGAACCCGCTTGCCGAGCAGCATCTCGCTCTTGACCGTCTCTTCGAAATAGGGGACGACCCTCGCCACCGTCTCCTTGAGGCTCTCCGTCAGCGGGAGCAGGGTGGGATCCACATCGCGGTACTGTCCGCTCTTCGCGGGATTGCGTTCATCGTCGGCCGTAAGAGCGGGCGGGGGCACATCATAGCTTCGCCGCCAGATCTTCACCTGGTCCTCCCCGTATTTCCGGGCGGTCTCCGCCTTGTCCAGCCCCTGAAGCGCCCCATAGTGGCGCTCATTGAGAACCCAGGCCTTCCTCACGGGAAGCCAGGAGCGGTCCATCGAATCGAGGATGAGGTCGAGGGTGTGGATCGCCCGCTTCAGGCGGGAGGTATGGCATACGTCGAAGTCATATCCTTCCGTTCGCAGGAGCTCACCGGCGTTCACCGCTTCGCGCCAGCCCTGTTCGCTCAGCTCGACATCGGTCCACCCGGTGAACAGATTCATCCTGTTCCATTCGCTTTCGCCGTGGCGGATCAGCACCAACTTCATATGACCCCTCCATGTCTTGATTCACGATACCCACCCCCGGGGGAAGAAGCTAGAGCCGATGCCCTCGTTTTTCGAAGATTGGGAGAATCCCGAAAGGTTGACGGGCTACCGTCCGGCACAAAAGAACCATGAATGCTTGCGCCATCCGTGAAAGATGTCTACAGTGGGTGTCATGGCTACCCAGACGCGCCTGATGACCTCCGGCCCAATCCGAAAACATCTTCTCCTCTTCGCCTTCCCCATCTTCCTCGGCGGACTTCTGCAGCAGCTCTACCACACGACCGATGCGGTGGTGGTCGGAAACTTCGTCTCCTCCCAAGCTCTCGCCGCGGTCAGCTCGGTCGGAGCGCTGACGATGCTGATCGTCGGGCTCTTTCAGGGGGTCGCCGTCGGTGCCGGGGTCGTCATCTCCACCGCGTTCGGGAAGGGGGACTACGATTCCGTGAGGAAAGCCGTCCATACCACCGTCGCCCTCGGCCTCATCAGCTCGATCCTGCTGACGATCATCGGCTATACGTTCACCCCGACGATCCTCCTCTGGATGAAGACCCCTCCGGAGGTCTTCGTCGACGCCCAGGCCTATATCCGGATCTTCTTCCTGGGTGTTTCATCGCTCGTCATGTACAACGTCGCGACCGGAATCCTCCAAGCCGTGGGAGATTCGAAGAATCCCCTGTATTTCCTGATCATCTCCACCATCCTGAACATCGTGTTGGACCTGGTCTTCGTCATCGGCCTCAAGATGGGGATCGAAGGAACCGCCTACGCCACGATCATCGCCCAGAGCGTCAGTGCGATCCTCTCCTTCCGGCTCCTCTTCCGAACGAAGGAGATTGTCAGGATCCGGATCGGGGAAGTAAGGATCCATCGGGGCTATCTGGGCAGAGCCCTCCGGCTCGGCGTCCCGTCGGGAATCCAGAACTCCGTCACCAGCTTCGCGAACGTGATCGTCCAGTCGTCGATCAACCTCTTCGGTCCGGCGGCAATGGCCGCCCACGGCTCCTACAACCGGATCCAGGGCTTCGCGTTCATCCCCATCACCGCCTTCGCCCTCGCCCTGATGACCTTCACCGGACAGAACCTCGGCGCCGGGAAAAAGGACCGGGTGAGGGAAGCGGCCCGTTTCGGCATGTTCTTCGCGATGGCGCTCGCCCAGCTGGTGGGATTCGCTCTGATGCTCTTCGGCGGGCAGGTGATGACGATCTTCACCCGTGACAGCGAGATCATCCGTCTGGGCGTGCAGAAGGGCCTGATCGCCGGATGGTTCTTCTGGGCTCTGGCTCTCAGCCACACGATGTCGGGAATCCTCCGGGGTGCGGGCAAGTCGGTCGTCCCGATGACCGTCATGCTCTCCATCTGGTGCGTGCTGAGGATCATCTTCATCAAGGTGGGGCTCGCCCTCTTCTTCGACATCCGGATCGTCTTCTGGGCGCATCCGGCCACCTGGACGATCAGCTCGATCATCTTCGTCATCTACTACTTCTCCGCCGATTGGATGGGCCGCGGCGATGGTTAACCTGTTCGACGAGGAGCCCGCCCGCCTCCATGCCCGGTATCTGGCCCGCCTCATCACCGAAACCGGCTTCCTGGATTTCGATTCGGACCGGGGAATTCCGGCGAATGAACAGGCGGCGGTCATGATCGGAGTCCTGCTTGGAACCGATGGAAACGGGAACGAGGTCCTGCTGAAGGGGATCAGCGGAGGGCGGCGGAACCTCCGGGGTTATGTGCCGCATCTGATCCCCGATGCGGCGTATCGGGCCTACCTCGATGCCCATGATCCGGTCATCAAGGATCCGTGCAACACGCCCCCGGAACGACGCGGACACTCCGCCCGGGCCTTGCGGCACTACTACGGCCTCTATCGCTTTCCGACGGTTTTCGGCGGGACGGTCACGCTCGCCGAGTGCTTCGGCGATCGTCCGATTCCGACCGGCAGCGGCGACTGCGCCGCGATCAAGCTCCTCGCCTACGCGTTGGACAACGATATCCGCCCCACCTCGATGACCGAGTTCTTCTACGGCGCCGGCGCCCGGTCCCACCTGGAATTCCACCACCCCTGCACCGAGCGCTGCTCTCCGATCCTCCGGCGGATGCTCGGCCTCGACCCCCTCTATCGGGACGAGCATCTGCTGATCCTCGACAAGCCTCCCCATCTCCGCTCGATTCCCGGGACGGTCGAAAGCGATTCGATCGAAAGCAGGGTGCGGACCCTCATCCCTTCGGCACCGGTCCACTGCGCGACCCATCGCCTGGACATGGATGCCTCCGGCCTGATCGTCGTCGCGCTCACCGCAGAGGCGCTCAGCGGGATGCATCGGCTCTTTCGGACCCGACAGGTACGACGGAACTACGAGGCGCTGATTGAAGGAATCCTCAAGAAAGAGAAGACCGAGATCCTCCTTCCCCTCCGATCCGATCGTGCCAACCGCCCCTACCAGGTCGTCGACCATGCCGGCGGCAAGGAGGCGAGGACCCTTGTGAAGCGGATCCGGGTGGAGGAGCATCCGGACGGACATCTCACCCGGGTCGAGCTCACTCCGTATACCGGACGGACCCATCAGCTTCGGATCCACTGCAGGGAGGGCCTCGGTCTTCCGATCCTCGGCGACCGGCTCTACGGCACCGGGATGAAGAGTCGCCTTCATCTTCACGCAAGGACCCTGGAGTTCTCCCACCCGGTCACCGGGAAAGAACTCCACATTGATGCCCCGGTCCCCTTTTAGGAATTCCTCAGGTAGGATATAGTTCACCTATGAAACGAAAAAACAACGCGATGTACATCGACTTGGAGAACATCCCCTCGACGCTCGACCTGAAAAGCCTGCTCGACGACCTCTCGCTTCGGCACAACGTGGACAGCGACGAGGAGAACGTCTTCGTCATCAAGATGGCGGCGGGGAACTCCACGGCGATCCGAAAGATGAAGAAGCAGCTCACCGAGTACAACTTCGAGATCCGGGACACCCCCTCGATCACCTCGAAGTACAAGAATCGGGCGGACCTGATCATCTCCCTGGCGGCCCTTGAAACGATCATCATCAACATGCCGGTGATCGACCGCTACGTGTTCATCACCAGCGACAGCGATTTCACCGTCATCATGGAGATGCTCCGCAAATACGGCAAGGAGGTCTTCCTCGTCACCAAGGAGGCGGTCAGCGATAAGCCGGTCTTCTCCAACAGCTGCGACGAGATCCTCATCCTGGAGGCCTACACGACCAAGACGAAGGCGGCCAAGAAGGAGACGAAGGTCGCCGTCGAGCCGACGCCGCAGGAGAAGATGGATGAACAGGTCAGGGCTCTGGCCAAGAAGGTGGTCGACTCCTTCGATCCCGACAGCTGGCAGCTCGCCAGCTTCGTGGGAACCAAATTCCACCAGATGGACAAGAGCCGGATGATCGAGCGCTCGAAGTACAAGTCGCTGGGAGCCCTTCTCACCCAGTTGGAGAAGGAACGATACATCAAGAAACGCATCAATGAAAAAGGTCAGCCTGAACTGCGAAAGGCGACCGGAGAACCAAGGAGCACGTTATGAAACGAACCCTTCTCATCGTCGGTATCCTCCTGCTGGGAACCGCACTGCTCGTCGCCGAGCCCGCCTTGAACGGGATCAGCGGGTACATCGTCACCCCCACCGCCGAGGTGGTGGAAAGCGGGCGCAAGCTCGCGATCTCAACCGGCTATTCGATGCTCTACGGCGACCGGGGGCTCGCCCACCTTCCCTTCATCCATCTCTCCTTTCCGGTGGATGTCGAGGTGGCGTTCGCCGTCGACACGATGACCGAGACCGATCTGCTGCTCTCGGCGAAGTGGAAGTTCGTCGAGACGAGAGGCACCTCGTTCGCGCTGGGAACGAACCTCCAGCTGCTGGAGGTGAGCGACACGAACACCTTCGGGATCCAGGGATACTTCGTTTCCACGTTCCGCAACACCTTGATGGATCTGCCGACCAAGTCGTCGATCATGGTCGGGTACTCCTGGAAGCAAGGAACCAAGCCTCTTTCGAACATCGACTTCGCCATCGGCCTCGAGACGATGCTCTTCCCCTCCAAGCTGAAGAACCATCTGGCCCTTCTCCTCGACTTCGGGAACATCTCCTACAGTCTCAATCCTTCGGGTGGCAACGCCCAGAACCGCGGATTGGTCAACGTCGGCCTGCGGGTTCCCGCCTTCAAGCTCTTCCCCTCGACGACGATGTCCTTCGACGTCCGTGCGCTCGATCTCTTCGATCACGCCGGTCGGGCGGTGAGCATCAGCACTGCGCTGACGTTCCGCCCGTAGCTACTCGATCTCGACCACCTTGATCATGTTGGTCTTGCCGCTGGAGCCCACCGGGACTCCGGCGGTGATGACCACCGTGTCCCCGACCTCCACAAGGCCGTTCTTCTTCAGGTACTCCGGGGCGCAGATGAGCATGTCGTCGACGCTCTCCAGCTCATCGATCATGATCGGATTCACTCCCCAGCTCAGACAGAGGTACTGGACGACCGGCCTGTTCGGACTGAACGCGATGATCGGCACCGAGGGTCGAAACTTGGCGATCAGGCGGGCGGTCGAACCGGAATGGGTGAAGCAGATGATGTAGGAGGCTTTCACGCTGAGCGCCAGATCCCGGGTGGCCAGGCCCACCGCTTCGGTCACGGTCTGCTTGCGCAGCATGTCCATTCCCGAAATCTGGTTCATCACCTCGCGTTTGAACACGTCGCTCTGTTCGATCATCGACGTGATGTTCGCCATCGTCCGGACCGCTTGGAGGGGATATTCCCCCGCCGCGGTCTCCCCGCTGAGCATCACCGCGCTCGTGCCGTCCAGAACGGCGTTCGCCACGTCATTCGTCTCCGCCCGGGTCGGTCGGGGGTTATGGAGCATCGATTCCAGCATCTGCGTGGCGGTGATCACCGGGAGGTTCCGTTCGATTCCCATCCGGATGATCGATTTCTGGATCAGGGGAACCTCTTCGGCGGGAACCTCGACCCCCAGATCCCCCCGGGCGATCATGATCGCGCTGCTTTCATCGATGATCCGCTGGATGTTCTCGACCGCCTCCGGCTTCTCGATCTTGCTGATGATCGGAATCGAGTATCCGAACGTCTCTCTCATGTACTTATTCAAGAGCGCCACGTCTTCGCCGCTTCGGACGAAGGAGAGGGCGACGTAGTCGACCTTGTTCTTGAACCCGAACACCAGATCCGCCTTGTCCTTCTCAGTGAAGGAGGAGAGGCGGGTCAGCGGCACCCCGGGAAGGTTCACCCCCTTCCGGGGGAGAATCGTCCCCTCTTCCACCATCCGGCAGACGATGTCGGTTCCTTCGATCCGGTCGACGACGAGGGAGACGAGGCCGTCGTTGATGAGAACCCGGTTCCCGACCTTGATCTCCTCATGGAGGTAGGGGTAATCGATCGAGACTCGATTGCGGGTTCCGATGCATGCTTCGGTGGTCAGGACCAGCTCCTCTCCCGCGTCCAGCGTGTAGGAGGGTTCGGCAAGCGCTCCCAGGCGGATCTTCGGACCCTGCAGATCCATGAAGATCGCGATCTCGATTCCCAGTTCGGCTGCGGCCTTGCGGGCCATCTCGTACCTGCTCTGCTGCTCTTCATGGGTGCCGTGGCTGAAATTCAGCCGGATGACCCGACATCCCGCCTGAAGAATCGCCTTGATGACCGGATATTCTTCGCTGCTGGGCCCCAACGTGGCTACGATCTTGGTATAGTTCATGAATCAATCATCAGTGATTCGGGGATCTTTGTAAAGCAAAGACCCCGGCATGAACGTCCGATTCCCTCCTCTTTTCCATGAGGTGAGGGACGAATCACCCCGACGGGTGATGGAAATACCGTCTGAAGGCGATTGTCGGACCCGACCCGAAAAAGCGAATCTATTGACATGGAACGACGACGCGCCCTCGATTGGATCATTATTTCACTTTCAATCGTCCTGACAGCCCTTGGCCTTCTCGGCATCGGCTGGCTTCATGTGGACAGCTCCACGGATGCATTCATTCCGACACATGCAGATGTCGTGCAGATCAATGATCGGATCAAAGAGCGTTTCGGATCGTTGGACCCCGTGGTCGTAAGCATCTATGCCGAGGATACGATCCTTCAACCCAAGTACATGGAGATCCTGAAGACGATCTCCGAGGAGATCGAGGAACTGGACGGAGTCTCCACCGCCAACTCGATCGCCAATGTGCAGCATCTTGAACCATCCTTCGATGGGGTTGAAGCGGTATCCCTGTATGACGGCGACTTCGAGGCGATGAAGAACCGGATCGAAGAGTGGCCATCCTTCTATGAAGGAACCTTTCTCTCGGCCGACCATACCGTCGCTTCCGTCCTCATCCAGACGACCTTGGACTACGATTCGAAGCGGCTTCTTCATGATCTGAGGGAAGTCGTCGCTCCATACCAAGGGGTTGTTGAAACCTCGATTCTGGGACTCCCCGCAGTCACTGAGGCGATTAGTGAGAGTTTACTCAGTGACTTGGGGATTTTGGTCCCGATCGTGGCGACCCTGATCATCCTCATCCTCTACTACTTCCTTCGCTCCTTCAAAGCGACGCTGCTTTCGCTCGTTCCCCTGATCTTCTCCTCGTCCGTCGCCCTCGGGATCATGGCGGTCGCCAAGATCACCTTCACGATGGCGACGATGCTCGTCCCCGTCCTGCTACTCATCGTCGGCAGCGCGTACACGATCCACATCTTCAGCCACTTCTTCCAGAACCGGGATACCGGAACGATCGAGGAGGTCCTTCGGGTCGTGGTGAAGCGGAACACCTACCCGATCATCGCCGCCGCGGCGACGACCGCCTTCGGGTTCCTCGCCCAGCTCTCCTCCCCATTGGAGCCTTTCCGGATCTTCGGACTGCTCAGCTTCATCGGCGTCGTCGTCTGCGCCTTCAGTTCCCTCGTCCTGCTGCCCGCCCTGATCCGGGTCGTCTACAAGCAACCAAACGGAAAAAAACAGATGAAGCAGCAGGGCAAGGACTCACGGTTGATGGCTTCAGCCCTGAACGTGGCAACCCGACACGGTAAAGCGCTTCTGTGGGTCTCCATGATCATCTTGGTGATCTTTCTTCCGCTCTCCTATTATTTCGTGGAAAGTGGAACCAATATGCTCGACTTCTTCCGCCCCTCTTCATCGCTGGTCAAAGACTCCAATCGCTTCAACGAACGCATGCAGGGAAGCTTTTCGATGACCGTGATGATTGAACCGGGAGAGGACGTCTCGATCCTCGATCCCTCCACCCTCAAGACGATCGAAGCGGCGATCATGGAGCTTGAAGCCCAGCCGGTGGTCGGAGGCGTGCAATCGATCATTCCCTTCGTGAAGCGGATGAACCAGCTCCTCGGCCCCGGGGAGGATGAGATCATCCCGACGGTCGATGAGGAGGTGGTCTTCGACTTCTTCGCCTTTGACGATGACTTCTATCTGGGTTTCGAGGATGAGCCGGCCCAAGCACAAGAGGTGGTTGCAAGCGCCGGAGGACAAGGCGAATATGAAATTCCCAGCGATCCGGCGCGCTATGGCCTGGCCGACGAGTCGGAGCTTGCGAACCTCATCGCCCAATATCTCCTGCTCTACTCGGGCAACCTCGACATGTTCATCAATGACCCCCTGGAGCCCGATGTCACCGCATTGACGCTGGTGCTGAAGAGCTCGGACACCAACCGGCTTCGAACCATCACCACCCTGATCCCCACCCTCTTCCCCGAGGATTGGAACATCGAGGTCGGCGGCGGGGAGGCGGTCGCCCTCGCGCTGGCGGATCTCGTCACCCGCAGTCAGATCGTCAGTCTGTTCAGTTCGCTGGTCGCCGTGTGGTTCCTGGTGTGGTTCACCCTCAAATCCCCGAAGCTCGCCACCCTCGCCCTGATCCCCTGCCTCTTCGCCCTTCTGGCGGTCTTCGTTTCGATGCACGTCTTCGCGATCAAGCTGGACATCGTCACCAGCCTGCTGGCGGCGCTCTGCATCGGAATCGGGGTCGACTACGCGATCCATCTGCTCAGCGCGATCGTCCGAGACGATATGCCGATGGATCGGATCATGCAGACGACCGGCAAGGCGATCCTCGCGAACGCGGCATCCGTCTCCTTGGGCTTCATCGGCCTGCTGTTCAGCCGCTTCATGCCGATCGCGAATCTCGGAGTCCTGTTCTGTATCGCGATGGCGACGGCGGCGGCCAGCGCGCTGCTGTTGCTTCCCGCGGTCGCGGTCCATTATCCCAAGCTCATCTTCACAAGGAGGACACCATCATGAAACGTGTGTTTTTCATGCTTCTTCTCATCCTCGTTCCCGCCCTGCTCATCGCTGCGCCGTCCGCCGCCCGGATCATGGATCTGGTCATCGACACCCAGAAGGCCGATACCGCGGCGATGGACCTGAGGCTGACCCTCATCGAGGCCAACGGCACCGAGCGGGAACGGCGGATCCAGACCCTCAGCCGGACGATCGACGACAAGACCTCGATCATCACCGTGTTCCTCTCCCCCGAGAGCGTCAAGAACACCCGATTCCTCTCCGTCGAAGGAGAGGACGCGACCGACCAATGGATCTATCTTCCGGCCCTCAAGCGGGTGCGGAAGATCAGCGCCTCGGAAGAAGGAGGATCGTTCATGGGTAGCGACTTCTCCTACTCCGACATGGCGTCGACGACGTACGATGCCGACGAGGCGACCCATCGCCTGATCGAGGAGACTCCGACGACCTACGTCGTCGAGTCGATTCCCAAGACCGTCAAGAGCTATGGAAAGAACATCGCGACCGTGGAGAAGGACACCTACCTTCCCTTGAAGGTCGAGTTCTATGCTCCGGACGGGACGACTTTGCTGAAGACCCTCACGACGTTGGAGACCGGCACGGTCGGAACCCGCCCGATCACCAAGGTGGTGGAGATGAAGACGATCGCGACCGGCCACACCACTCGCCTCGAGATGCTCCAGGTTCGCTATGACGTCCCCATTCCATCCGCGTATTTCACCGCTCGATTCCTAGAAACAGGGAGGTTGTGATCCGATGAAGAAACTGCTTGTACTGATATTGCTTATCACCTTCGTTTCCCCGCTCTTCGCCTTCGACTTCTTTGCGACCCTCGATGATGAAGAAGGCCTGGTCGGCACCGAATCGGCAAAGCCGAAGGAGCTCACGTCGCTCTTCGTCGAAGGGTTCGGCACCTACCATCCCCTGGACAAAGACGATCCCTTCGACTACGGCATCTCCCTGGGAGTGACGTTCGAAGAGAACCGGGACAGGATCCGGACCGAGGTCGATTTCTCCTTCAGTCCGATCCTCCGCGACCCCCTCTCGGTCCGCACTCTGGCCGTCACCTTCTTCTTCGGGCCGACGAACCTCAAGGTGGGGATGTTCACCCACCCGTGGGGGACGAGCACGACCCTCCATGCCGTGGACATCCTCAACTCCCAGGATCTCACCCAAGGCATCCTGGACAATCCCGAGGCGATGAAGAAAAGCGAGTTCATGATCGTCTACAACGCCTACTTCAAGCGCTCATCCCTCGACCTCATCATCAAGCCCTTCTACCGGCCGATCGACATGGAGGCGTCCGACCGCTATGCACCGATCGACACCGACAATCTCATGGGAACCTCCTTCAGCCATGGGGGAATGGAGATTCCGATCGATTCGGACAACATCCGGGTCGGAATCTACCAACACCCCACATTCTGGAAAGCCCTCGGAGGCGGAGGCCGGTTTCGCTTCGGCATCGGAGACCTGGATCTCGGCTTCATGTACTTCTCCGGCTTCTATCCCCAGATGGGGTTCGACATCGGTGCGAAACTGAAGATGAAACCCCACCCCCTCGATCCCACGCAGTATATCCCCGATAAAGTGGAAGTCACATCCATCGACTTCGACTTCACCCGCTACCACCTTGCCGGCACGGAGGGCTCGCTCCTCGTCGGTCCGGTCACGATCGCCTGGGAAGGCGGCCTGTTCCTCAGCGAGGACATTAAAGGCGAGAAGCCCGAAAAGTACAACACCAAGGCGATGGCGGTTGTGGAGCTTTCCTATACGGAACCCAAGACCTCCTTCTTCGCTTCGGCGGCGTACCAGGGCCAGTACCTCTTCGGTGATGTAACACCAACGGTTAATCAGACGCTTGATGTGGCTATCCCCGTCGACTACATCGCCTCCTTCTTGAGCGACAAGCCCTACTCCAGCAGCGTGGCGGTCGCCTTCGAGCTGCCCCTCATGCGCGAGCGGCTCAAGGTCCGGATGGCGGCGACGTACGGAATCGAGAACCGGGGTCTCGTCGCGCTGGGATCGCTCGGCTATGAGATCAACGATTCGTTGAGCGTGTATGCCCGGGGGGCCTACTACGACGGCTTCGGCGACAAGAAGAGCCTCTTCAAGAACTGGGAGAACAACAGCTCGGTGACGATCGGAATGAACGCTTGGTTCTAACGGTTTTTTTCATGGTAGGATGACCGGACGGAGGGCGTATGCTCATTCTTTCGGACATCCTGCTTTTTTTGACCGTCGCTCTGGTCTTCTCGGTAACCTGTCTCGTCATCCTTCTGCGGGTCCGGATCGCCGATGCGCTGACCACCGACTTCCTGACGGTCCTCATTCCCCTGAGCCTGCAGATGCTCCTGAGCCTCCTCGCCACCTATCTTCAGCGATCCCTTTCCCCTCGCCAGCTGGCGAGCTTTTCCTATACGATGTACGCCCTCGGGGCGACGATCATCTCGATTCTCCTCACCACGGCGATGCTCTTTGCGTTCACCCGCTTTTTCATCGGCCGGCTTCCGGCGAGTGAAAAGCAGAAACGGTTGGGCAACATCATCCTGCGCCTGCTCATCATCCTCTTCTTTCTAATCTCCATCTGGGCGATCATCGGGAAGAGCAAGGGCGATTGGATCAAAGCGCTGGATGAAACGATGAAGTATCACTTTTTCAGCGCTTCCACCTTCCTTGTCGTCCACGCGGTCGTGGCCCTCTTCTTCATAAAGCAGGCTTCGACCTGGGAGGAGGAGTGGTTGCTGAAAGGGGTCGCGATGACCTTCCTGCCGCTCATCGTTCTCTTTCCCCTGGACATCCTCTTCTTCCTCCACCTGAGCTTCAAGGTGGTCTATCTCAGCTTCGCGATCCTCTCGGTCCATCTCTACTTCTTCATCAGCAGGCGCTACTTCCTCACCTACGAGCAGCCCGCCCTTCCACAGGAGAACCTGACCGAGCGCTTCGGGATTACCGAGCGGGAGCAGGAGATCCTCCGCCTCCTGGCGGATGGATTGTCCAATCAGGAGATCGCCAAGCAGCTCTTCATCTCGGTCAACACGGTGAAGACCCATATCAAGAACATCTATGCGAAGCTGGAGGTGAACAACCGTCTGCAGCTGTTCAATCTGATGAAGGACCGCGACTCGAACGCTTCCTCCTGATCACCGTCACCGTGGCGAAGCCCAGAAAGACGAGGCCTGCAAGCACGACGACGACCGCCCCGACCGGCAGGTCCAGCGCCCACCCCACGACCAGTCCTCCTGCGGAGAAGAGAAGCGAGTACAGCGTGGAGAGCAGCATCATCGATGCGAGGTTGCGCGCCGTGTATCCGGCGGTTCCCGAAGGGAGGGTCAGCATCGCGATCACCATCACGATCCCGACGAACGTCTGAAGAAGGACCACCGCAACTGCGGTAACGGACAGAATGATCAGAAACACCGCTTGGGTGGGAATCCCCCGGACGGCGGCGAACTCTTCATCAAAGCTCGTCGCCTCGATCTGCGGGTAGAAGCGCCAGGCGAGGAAGAGTACAACCACATCCAGGATCGCCAGCAGGATCAGGTCGCGGCCGGAGATGAGGAGGATGTTTCCGAAGAGATAGCTGGACGGGTCGGTATAGCCGGGGGTCTTGGCCATGAAGAGCACGCCGATGCTCATCCCGATCGCCCAGATCGCCTGGATCACCGTATCCTCCCGCTGCCTGCTCTTCAGCGAGACCGCTCCGATCAGCAGCGCCGACAGGAGGGCGAAGACGATCGCCCCGACCATCGGTGAAAGGTTGGGCGCGATTCCGGTCGCCGAGAGATACAAGGCGATTCCGATCCCCCCGAGCACCGCGTGGCTGATCGCTCCGGCGAGGCCGGCGATCCGTTTCACCGTGACGACGCTGCCGAGGATGCCGAACAGAACCGAGCTGAGGATGCCGGCCAAGAGGGCGTTGCGGATGAACGGGACGTCGGGTGAAAAGAGGATCTCGAAAAATCCGTTCATGATGGCAGCTCCCTCGGGTAGGCGCAGAAGTCGGCCGGGATCTCGACATCGTGGCGGACTCGTTTCCGGTCCTCCCCTTCGACGCTCTCCAGGGCGTGCTGGACGACCGTCCGGCCGCCGGAGCCGCCTCCATGGATGGCATCGATGCAGAAGACCCGATCGGTCAGGTCGAACACGAAGCGGGTGTCGTGGGTGACGATCAGGATCGTCGTATTTCCCTTGAGGCGCTCCAAGGTGGAGTACAGCCGCCCTTCGCTCTCCTTGTCCATGTTCGCGGTCGGTTCGTCCAGGATCAGCATTTTTGGGTTGGAGGCCAGCGCCCGGGCGACGAGGACCCGCCGCCGCTGTCCTCCGGAGAGCTGGCTGTACGGACGGTCGACGAGATCCTCCAGTTCGACCTGCTTCAACGCTTGGATCGCTTTGTTTCGGATCTCCTGCTTCTTCAACCTCCGGGTGGAATCGACGAGGCCCATCATCACCACTTCGATGACGCTGATCGGAAAGGACGGATCGTAGGTTGCGTGCTGCGGGACGTACCCGATTTCA
>JAAZJI010000270.1 GCA_012800465.1 Spirochaetales bacterium | reverse complement strand
TCCTTCTTCATCGACCACGGCACGGGGACGGTCATCGGCGAGACGGCGGTCATCGGCAGCAACGTGAAGATCTACCAGGGGGTGACTCTCGGAGCGCTCTCCTTTCCCCGCGATGCGTGCGGGGCTCTGGTCAAGGGGGCGAAACGCCACCCGACGATCGAGGACGATGTCACGATCTACGCCAACGCCACGATCCTCGGGGACATCACGATCGGCCGGGGAACGACGATCGGATCGAACGTCTGGATCAAGGAATCGGTCCTCCCCAACACGCTGGTGACGATCGGGGAGCCGGAGATCCGCAAGCGGGAGATCAGGAACTTCCGGTGACGATGAACTCCATGAGGCGGTCGCTCCTGCTTCCGAACGTTCCCTTCAGGAGCATCCCCCGCTTGGCGAAGAGCGGCGGATCCACGATCCGCACATCCACGTAGTTGCCCGTCACCCCGTACCAGGAACCGTCTTTCCGATCCTGGACGACCACCTCCCCCGGTTTCCCCTCCTGTCGGCGCAGGTAGGCATCGGTGAGCCCGGCGCTCAACGTCCTAAGCACCTTCGCCCGCTCATCCCGGACCGACTCCGGCACCCGGTCCTTCGCCTTGAAGAGCGGGGTGTCCGGCCGGGGGGAGAAGGGAAAGACGTGGAGGGCGCTGAAGCCGTTTTCTTGCAAAAACAGAGCGGTCTCCTCGAACTCCCGCTCCCCTTCGCCCGGAAGGCCGGTGATCACGTCCGCGGCAAGAAAGGGGTCATCCTTGCAGGCCTTCAGCCGGTCGAGGATCGAAGTCAGTTCGGCGACCGTGTACTTCCTGCCCACCCGATGCAAGACGGAATCCGATCCGCTTTGCACGGGAATGTGGAAATGCGGCTGCATCCGGGGATCTTCCAATGCCCCGAGCAGGCGGTCGTCGATGTGGTCCGGCTCCATCGAGGAGAGCCGGATCCGGATATCCCCGATCTTTGCAAGGAGCGCTTCCAGCAGTCCCCCGAGTCCCTCGTTCCGATGGTCGTACATCGTAAGGTTCACTCCGGTGAGGATGATTTCGTTGAAGCCCGCATCTTCCAGGGCTTTCACCCGCTCGATGACGGTGGCCCGATCAAGGCTCTGCGCCTTTCCGCGGGCGACATGGACCCGGCAGAACGCGCAGCTGTTGTCACAGCCGTCCTGGATCTTCAGATACGCCCGGCTGTGATAGGAAAAGGTGGCGGCATCGTAATCGAAGACCGTCGCGTCCCCTCCTTCGAAGCTCTTCATCCCTTCGAAGAGGGAGAGCGAGCTCTCCAGCGCCGTCCTCAGGTGCCCTGCCAGCTTCAGGAGCCGGGCCTTCCCGTCCAGCGGAACGACCAGCACCTCCTTTCCGAGCTCCTCGAGCTCCTTTCGGTTCAGCTGGGCGTAGCAGCCGGTGACCAGCGTCGGAGAGCGGCGGGCGAACCGGCGGATCATCCGCCGGGCCTTCTGCTCCGCCTTCGAGGTGACGGTGCAGGTGTTGACGATATGCAGGTCCGCCCCTTCCTCTTCGCCGACGATCTCGAACCCTTCGCGGGCGAAGGAATCGGCGAGCGCTTCGCTTTCACACTGATTCAGGCGGCATCCCAGGGTATAGACGCAGACCCTCAACGGACATCCTCCTGCTTCTTGAGCGCCTCCATCGTGGTTTCCAGCGCCCCGCGCAAGCCCATCCGCATCTGCTTGGTGTACGGGTTATAACGTTGCAGGTCATAGAAGAGCTGCAAGGGGTCGTTGCACGTCTGCTCCACCACCCCCATGAGGGTCCGGTATCCCCTGGTCGCCAAGCGGGTCGATCCCAGGTTCAGCTCCGCAAGCGTCCGCCCGATGAAGTGGGTGATCCCCTGGCTCCACGCCGCCTCGCGGTCGTGCTGGTCACAGCTCATCATCAAAACATCCATCTTCCATGAGGTGAACTCGTCCACCCACCACCGCCAGGTCTCTTCATCGGCGCTGATGTTGTCGATGACGAAGGGCAGACCCTCCAGTCCGTCCTTTCCCGAGTCGGGCCCGAACATCGGGTGGGTCGCGATCGCCCGGACCGTCGGAGGCAGGAGGCGCTTCATCACTCCGGCGGGATACAGCTTCACCGAACAGGTGTCCATGACGACCGTCCCCTCCTTCAAATAAGGCAGGCTCGCTTCAAGAACCTCTTCGAACGCACTGATCGAGACGCAATAGAAAACGGTCGGCGAGCTCAGGACTTCTTCGACGCCGACCTGGCGGACACCCGGTGGCAGGGTTACGCTTCGCCGGCTGCAGCCGACGACGTCGAATCCCTTCTCGGCGAGCCGGGCCGCCCAGAAGAGCCCGAAGCGTCCGAGCCCGTAGACTCCAACCCGATGCTTTTCACTCATGGCCGGTATTGTATCGAATTCGCGTGTCTTCTCCAAGCTTGGAGGACGTGGTACACTGACGGGGTACCGATACCATATTTCAGGAGCAGAAATCATGTCATTTGCAGAAAAGATGAAGGCTCAGGCCAAAGCCGCTCAAAAACGGCTAGTCCTGGCGGAAGGAAGTGAAGAGCGGACGATCAGGGCCGCTCGGATCATCGCCGATGAATCCCTGGCCAGCGAGGTGATCCTCATCGGAGCCAGGGAGGAGATCGAGAAAGCGGCCCGCGCATCCTCGACCTCGCTCGAAGGGCTGACGCTCGTCGATCCCGCGACGAGCGATCAGCGCAAGCAGTACGCCACGGAGTTTTATGAACTGCGCAAGCACAAGGGGATGACCGAAGAGCAGGCCTTTGAAGATATCGCCAACCCCCTTCGGTTCGGAGCGATGATGGTTCGCCTCGGGGCGGGAGACGCGATGGTCGCCGGAGCACAGAACACCACGGCTGCGGTGCTCGTGGCCGCGTTCAACATCATCAAGACCGCCCCCGGCATCAGCTTTGCTTCTTCGTGCTTCGTGATGGCTACCGACAGGAAGGAGTATGGGGCCGACGGCTCGTTCATCTTCGCCGACTGCGCAACGATTCCCAACCCGACGGCCGAACAGCTTGCCGAGATCGCCCTCGCTTCGGCAGCCAGCTGCTCCACCTTCCTCGGCGTGGAACCGAAAGTCGGCATGCTCAGCTACTCCACCCTCGGCTCGGCAAGCGGTGAACTCGTCGAAAAAGTGGTCGAAGCCACGAAGATCGTTCGGGAAAAGAACCCCTCTTTGGCGATTGAAGGCGAGCTGCAGCTGGATGCTGCGATCGTCCCCTCCGTGGCGGCCTCCAAAGCGCCGGACTCCACGGTCGCCGGCAAGGCGAACACCCTGGTCTTCCCCGATCTCCAGGCGGGCAACATCGGCTACAAGCTCGTCCAGCGCCTGGCGGGCGCGGAGGCGTACGGCCCGATTCTTCAAGGATTCGCCAAACCGATCAGCGACCTGTCCCGGGGCTGTTCCATCGAGGACATCGTCGTCACCAGCGCCATCACCCTCGCTCAAGCCGCCAAGTAGGAGTACATGACCGAAGGACTGCTCGATCAGGGAAAATCGATCGGCCTGATCATCTGGACCCTTGCATGGCCGGCGATCCTGGAGCAGATCCTTCAGGTCTCCGTCACCTATGTCGACTCGGCGATGGTCGGCTCCCTGGGAGCCGCGGCCACCGCCGCGGTCAGCGTTCCCACCTCGACGATCTGGCTCGTCAACGGATGGATGAACGCGTTCGCGATCGGGTATGCGGTCCTGATGGCCCGCAACATCGGCGGGCGCCGTTTCGAGCGGGCGAAGATGATCACCCGCCAAGCTCTGGTGACGGCCCTCATCTTCGGCGCGGTCCTCACGGTCGTCTTCACCCTCATCGCTCAGGTCCTTCCTGCGTGGATCGGAGCGGAAGAACACGTCCAGGCCCTCGCCCGCGGCTACTACACCGTCATCGCCCTGGCGTACCTGCCCAACCTCCTGATGGTCACGATCGGCTCGCTGATGCGCCTAAGCGGCGACACCCGGACCCCGCTTTTTCTGAACACCCTCAACAACGTGCTGAACATCATCCTCAACGTCTTCTTCATCTTCGGCGAGGTGGATCTCGGCCCGGTCACGATCCATGGTCTGGGCTTGGGGGTGAAGGGAGCGGCGATCGCGACAAGTCTGGCCGTCACGGTCTCGGCGATCCTCCTCTTCGTCATCTGGCTGACGAAGCCTTCGGTCATCCGGCTGGAGCTTGACCAATCATTCGCCCTGAACAGAGAAATCCAAAACAATGCGTTCCGCCTCGGTCTTCCCGTAGCCCTTGAACGCTCCACCCTCTCCTTCGGCCAGATCGTCCTGACCAGGATCGTCGGGTCATTGGGGACGACCGCGCTGGCCGCCCACTTTCTGGCGAACACCGCCGAGGCGATGACCTATCTGCCCGCAAGCGGGGTCTCCACCGCGGCGACGACCCTCGTCGCCCAGTCCCTCGGCCGGGGGGACAAGACTCTGGCGAAGCGTTTTGGAAACGTGACGGTGGTGATCGGAACGCTCCTGATGACCACGATGGGCGTGGTCCTCTATTTCGCCGCCCCCTCCCTGATGGGCTTCTTCACCCGCGATCGGAACGTCATCGCCCTGGGGACCACGGTCCTGCGGATCGAAGCGTTCGTCGAACCGGCGTTCGGCCTCTCGATGCTCGTCTTCGGCGTGTTCCGCGGCTCGGGGGATACCCGCCGCCCCTTCTACATCTCGATCGCCGGGATGTGGGTGGTGAGGCTGCCCTTGGCGCTCTTCCTGGTCCGCCATACCTCCCTCGGTCTGGTGGGGATCTGGATCGGGATGGCCTCCGACCTCCTGCTCAGGGGGATCATCGGCCTTGCGATGTTCCTCCGCTACGGGTGGCTGGAATCGAGCTCAGATGTGCACTGAGGGAGAGGATATCTTCCCAAAGCAGCGTCTCGGGCCGCCTTGAAGGGTCTATCCCGCTTCGAAGGAGGAGCTCCTCGACCCCTTCCCTCCCGATCCTCGCCCCGACCTTCGATCGGAGGAGGTTGTTCCTAAGCGTCTTGCGCCGCTGGGAAAAGAGCTCCCGCACCAACAGATGGAATGCAGAGCGATCCGTCTTTGGAATTCTGCTCTCGCTTCTCCGTTGAAACACGACCACCTGGGAGTGGACCTTCGGCGGAGGATAGAAGGAGCCGGGAGGAATGTCGAATCCGATCTCGACATCATAATCCGCCTGGGCGAGCAGCGAAAATGAGGACCACTCTTTCGACCCCTCTTCGGCGCAGATCCGCCCTGCCACCTCCTTCTGCACGGTGAAGACCATCCGCTCGGGTCGGCTTTCTCCTTCAAGCAGCCGGGCGATCAGGATCGAACCCACATTGTAGGGAAGGTTTCCGCAGAGACGCTCAGGAGTGCCCTTTTCTCTCAGGGCTGTAAAAAGCGTCTTCAGGGCATCCCCTTCGATGAGCGTGAAGGCAGGTTCATCACCGAACGCCCGGGTCCGGAGAATCCGGCAGAACCCGTGGTCCAGTTCGAAGGCGGTCAGGTTCACCCCGCGCTCAAGAAGAACGGAGGTGATCGCCCCGATCCCCGGCCCCACCTCCCAGACTTCCGATCCCGCCTGCACATCCAGCAGGTCGACGATCCTGTTCCGGCTCGGGTTCGAGATGAGGAAGTTCTGTCCAAACCTCCTGCTCATCGCCAGATCCTCCTCCTTCAGGAGGGCGGTGATCGCGGTGGGGGAATCGTAGGGAAAGTTCCAGCTCATCGGTCTCCTGCCTCGACAGACTCCTTTTAGCATAGATGAGAGCCGACAAGAGGGTCAACACGAACGCAAGCGCAAGCAGATATCCCTTCCATCCAAACACGAGGTTCGAGGAAGCGGATCCGAGAAGCAGGTCATGCAGCAGATCGTCACACAGAAGAAGCACCCGGGAGAAAGGCGGTCCTCCGATCAGAGCGAGAAGGGAGCCGATCATCGCAAGATGGACCAGCGCTCCGGCGATCGGCGTCAGGAAGATCCCGCCGGCGTTCCAGCTTCCCTCGAGAAGAAGCGTGGCGGGGGCGATCGCCAGCACCGCCAGCGTTCCGGTCTTCCAGGGAAACGAGGGAACCATCGGGGCGATGAAGATCATCGTGTATGCCACCCAGCTGAGGAGGAACGCCGGCGATCCCACGCTGTGCGGGAACAAAAGAAGCTGCAAGGAAAGAGCAAGTAGGTAGGAATAGCATCTGCCATGAGAGCCGAAAGGAATCAGGGAGCAGAGAGCCAACCCAAGAGCTCGAATCAAGGAGGGCTTGGGACCGGCGATGAGGACGAAGAGACACGGGAGGACCATCCCGGCCCGCTTCCCCCGATAGGGACCGAGGACCGGGGAACAGATCGCCGTGCTGAGCCTCAGGAAGATCGAGAGATGCATCCCCGAGAGGGCGAGCAGGTGGGAAAGACCGGAATGCCGGGCAAGCTCCTTGAGGGGGAAGGCGTCGCTGTCGCTTTGACCGAGGAGAAGCATGAAGGAAAGCGATCGGGCCCGTTCATCGGGAACCGACCTCTCCAGCCGGCGGCGCAGCCCCTCCAGGACGGAGCGCCGCCAACGGGCGAAGAGGGGGAGATCCGGCACCCGGAGGTCTTCGATGATGAAGAGGGAGGATTCCTCATGGAAAGAGCCGACCACCCGGATCGGCGAGGAGGCGAAGAGGATCTCATGACCGGAACCAAGAGCGCTGCATACCCCGGAGGCGGAAGCGCCCGAGCCCGCTTCGTCTTCGCACCACCTCACCCCGATCCGAAGCAGCCGGCGGCCATTGTTGGTCGACAGCGAATCTTCCAGAAGGACGCCTTCAAGGACGGCGATCCGCTTCCGTTCGATTCCGGGGGCGAATCGGGAATGATGGACCGCCCTTCCGAAGAGCAGGTAGAGCAGAAAGATGATGAGCGAACAGGAGCACAGAGCGTATCTTCTCCAAGAGCCCCATCTGAGAAACAGGCCCAATGAGCTCAAACACAGCACCCCTGCGAGGTATTGGTAATCGAAGAGAGGGCTGAACGAATAGGAAAGGTAGCAAAACAGGATGCAGAGAAGCGGCAGGGTCATGCCCCCTAAGGGGCATCACTCCTCGCTTCGCTTCAGGGCGCACCTCAGGGCGAGCAGGCTGAGATCCACCGAGCCTTCGGACCCTTGGATGTAGAGCTTCGTCGCAAGATTCTTCCCGGACCGATCCAGCCGTCGGATCCAGCGGAAGGTGGGTTTCTCATAGACCGCGAGATATCGGTCAAGCAACGTCCGGATGAGGATCCGCTCGCTCGCCTCGATCGCAACGGCCCACTTGGGGAGCGTCCCCTCGACGATCTGCCGGGCCAGCTCCTTGGCATCGGTCTTGGCCGTGGCGTCAAGATGCTCATCGATCGAGAAGAGGTCCTCCCGGATCTGCTCGGTCCGCTTTCCCCCGACCATCTTCAGCCGCTGGCGGTTCTCCTGGGCGAGGATCGAGCGGGTATCCCGGCGCGCGAGGGAGACCCACACGAAGATCGCCAGAGCACCGGAGATGAGGAGCTCGTCGATCATCGGAAGCGGATCGCGTACGACCAGCGAGAAGAAGAGATAGCTCAGCATGAAGGCGAGCGCGCTGAACAGGAGGCGGGGAACGTACCGCTTGTCCTGGATCCACCGGTCGACGGCGAAGTCGATCTGGCTGAAGAGGGCGAAGGTCGCCTGATCCTTCTGCTGGGCGTTCAGCATCCCGCCGGTGTACATCACCGCCTGGTCTCCAAGAAGGTCGTGCCCTTCCCGGAGAAAGGGGGTCAGGGTCAGTACCGGTCCATTGTACCGGACGAACGCATAGCACTCGATCACAGAAGCCCTCCCTTCATCTCCTGGACTCGACTCTCAAGATGGGCATCGAACGCCGCTCGGTCCGCCGCTTCGGTGGAAAAGAAGAGATAGTACTTGATCTTCGGCTCGGTTCCGCTGGGACGGACGATCACCCGCTCCCCGCCTTCCAGATGGAAGATCACCACGTCGCTCGGAGGGAGGCCTCCCTCCTTGGGGTTCAACAGATCCTCGATCTTCATGATCTTCCGTCCGACCAGCTCCTCACCCGCCGTCCGCCGGCGGAAGGATTGCATGACCTGGGCCATCTTCTCCTGTCCGGCGGCGCCTTCGAAATCGACGGAGATGACCCGCTCGGTGTAGTACCCGAACTCCCGATAGATCTCTCCGAGGCGGTCGATCAGGGTCTTGCCTCGGGTCTTCCAGTAGCTGAGCATCTCGACGGCGACCAGAGCGGTGGACACCGCATCCTTGTCGCGAACCACGTCGATCGTCAGGTATCCGTAGCTTTCCTCACAGCCGAAGAGGAAGTACTGCTCCTCCCCTTTCGGGCCTTCAAGGAGCGCCATCTCGTTGGCGATGTACTTGAATCCGGTCAACACGTCCTTGCAGACCCCTCCCCGCTTCTCGACGATCTCCTTCACCAGATCCGTGGTGACGATCGACTTCACCACCACCGGCTGTTTCGTCGTCTGCCGGGTGGACATCATCAGGTAGTCGGCAAGCAGGACGGCGATCTGGTTCCCCGTCAAGAGCTGATAGTCTTTCTTTTCATCACTCAGCGGAATGGCGATTCCAAGCCGGTCGGCATCCGGGTCGGTGCCCAAAACGATGTCCGCGCCCTTCTTCTTGGCAAGGCTCAGAACCAGCTCCATCGCTTCGTGGTCTTCCGGGTTGGGCAGCTTCACCGTCGGGAACGATCCGTCCGGCTGCTCCTGTTCCTTGACGGTGACGTAGTCGATTCCCACCTCATCGAAGAGCCGGATAACCGGCCTGAGACCCGAGCCGTGTAGGGGAGTATACGCAACGAGGGTTTTGCTCGTTTTGATGATGTCCATGTTGCGAATGGAAGAAAGAACCTCATTGTAGTAGCTCTCCTCCACTTTGTCCGGGACCCGGACGAGCAGACCGTTTGAGCGGGCCTTCTCTTCGGTGATCGTCCGGATCTGTTTCGGCTGCACCGCGTTCGCCCGGTCGGCGATCTGGAAATCGTGCGGCGGGGTCACCTGCGCCCCGTCCCGCCAGTACGCCTTGAACCCGTTGTAGGCGGAGGGATTGTGGCTGGCGGTGATCGCGATCCCGGCGGTGGTCTTGAGGTTCCGCACCGCGTAGCTGATCATCGGCACCGGCCGCAGCTCGGGAAAGAGATAGACCGAGACGCCGTTCGCCGCAAGGACGAGGGCCGCCTCCTTGGCGAACACGTCGCTGTAGTGTCGGCTGTCGTACCCGATCACCACCGAAGGATGGTCCGACTGGGTTTTCAGGTAGTCGGCGAGCCCTTGGGTGACCTTTCGGACCATGAACGTGTTCATCCGATTGGTTCCTCCGCCAAGCAGGCCCCGGATTCCGGCCGTTCCGAAGGAAAGGGTGGTGTAGAAGCGCTCGTAGAGCTCCGCCCACCGGCCGTTTTCCAGTTCATTCTCCACTTCGGTCCGGAACGCCTCCTCGGTCTCCACCTCAAGATAGAGGGTCGCCTTCTGTCTCAAATCCTTTTCATTGTAACGCATACATCGCCTCCTTCAGCTCTTCAACCGAATCAACTATATGAGCCCCTTCAAGAGCGGCCAGGGCTTCGCGCGGTCTGAATCCCCACGAAACGAGGATCACATCCATGTTCGCCCCTCGTGCGCTCTGATAGTCAACTTCACTGTCACCGATGAGCAGCATTTCTTCAAGCCTCAGATCCATCTTTTTCATGAACGGGGTGAACGCTCCGACATCGGGCTTCCGGGGATATTCCTCATTCATCCCCCGGACGACGCTCCACGGCACATCCCCCATCAGTTCCGACACGATCCTGAGGGTCAGCTCATGGTCCTTGTTGGAGATGACACCCAACCGGTGGGTATCCTGAAAACCGCGAACCAGATCGATCATCCCGTCGAACGGTTTCGAATATACGACCGGGTGTTCTTCGTAGTAGGTGTACATGATATGGAACAATTCGGTGAAGCGCTCTTCGCTCACCGGATGATTGCGGATCTCCAGCAAGCCTCTCAACGCGTTCACCAGTCCGCGCCCCACCACGCTTTTGGTCTCCGCCACCGTCGCCGGGGCCAACCCCTCTTCGGCGAGCGCGGCGCTGAACGCCGCCGCGATGTCCTCGATCGTATCGACGAGCGTCCCGTCCAAATCAAACAGTATCGCCTTGATCCTTCCAGCCATACGGCTATTATCGATGACCGACTGGCTCCTAGTCAACAAACAAAACAGGAGAAAGGAGCGGAGAACGCGATATCGGAGGGCTTTTGAGCGACTCTACCCCGCCAACGGCTCTTCCGGGTCGTCCCGGAAGGGAGCGAGAGTCGCGATGAATCGCAGCTGTTCCAGCAGACCGGGGAGCAGCTCGGTAAGGAGCGACAACTCGCCTCGGTCACGATCGAGGGAACGCAGGCGGTAGGAGAAATCCTGCACCCTCACCACATGCTCGCCGAAGTGCGGAAGCCTGGGCGTCGTTTCAGCTTTTACGAATCTGCACGATCGGAAGAGGGTGTTGCCGTATTTGTCGTGGTACGCGCTGGATCCGTACAGTCGACAGACAAGTGGCCGGGCGGGATACACCGAGCAGTGGAAAGGCGTGTCGCTTCGATACAACGGACATCCCGATCCGTCGTGCCGATGGATTCTTTCGATGATTTCATCATCTCCAAGCTCGAAGATCAGATGGGCGGCGATGTAGACGGCTTCACTGTGGGTGATGTCGGGGATGAAGCGCTCGCAGCACGAACCGCACCCCGACGGACATGCGATGCCATAGTGGGCGGCAAAGGCGCCGGTCGCCTCCTCCACATCAGCGTAAAGGTTGGATAAAGAAACAATTACTTCTTCGATATACGTTCCGGCGTATGCGGATGTCTTCATGGTTCAGCGCGAATATATCATCGGATATGGCAGCGCATCAAGGTGCTTTCTCTTTTTTCTTTCTTCATATCTCACTATACTTCACCAATAAGGAGGACACGATGGTCACCCGAAGCGAAGCGCTTGCTCTCTTGAAGAAATACACCCCCGACGAAGCCCATCTCCACCACGCCTATTGCGTGGAAGCGACGATGAAGAGCTTCGCCCGTCACTACGGATACGATGAGACCTACTGGTCCCTGGTCGGCCTTCTGCACGACATCGATTACGCCCTGTATCCCGACCGGCACTGTCAGGTCGCCCCCGAGCTCCTCTCCGAGATCGATGTCGACGAGGCGTTCATCCGGGCGGTGGTAAGCCACGGATGGGGTCTTTGCAGCGAGGTCGAACCGGTCCATTTCATGGAAAAGGTGCTCTACACGGTCGATGAGCTGACCGGACTGATCTACGCCAACGCCCTGATGAGGCCGGAGCGGATGAAAGGGATGAGCGTCAAGAGTGTCAAAAAGAAGTGGTCCAGCCCCTCCTTCGCCAAGGGGGTGAACCGGGAGGTCATCGCGCAAGGAGCCCGGATGCTCGGACTGGAGCTGAACGAGATCATCGCCCGGACGATCGAGGCCATGGGGGAGATCAGCTCGGAAATAGGCCTCTGAACCCGTCGTAGGGATATTCCTTCGAGGCCGCCTTGATCAGGGCGGGAAGCGTCTCATAGGAGGGCGGCACAATCTCTTGGGGAGGAAGGCCCAGCGTTCGCCGGACGGCGCCGCCAAAGAGGTCTTGCATCATGGTTCCTGAAAGATCGTGCTCATACAATACCTTCAAAAGCAGGAGCATCCCGCTGAATCCGGGAATGCCGCTGGATCCCGCCTCCTTGTCGGCGATCGTATGGGGGGCATGGTCGCTCTCGACCCAGTCGATCCGCCCTTCAAGCAGGGCTTCAAAGAGCTTTTTACGTGTTTCCTCATCCCGCAGCGGCGGATTCATCTTCGCATAGCGCCTCCGGTCTTTCGCCGCATCCCCGTTCAACAGAAGATGGTGCGGCGTCACCCCGCAGCTGATTCTCCTTCCCTCCCTCTTGGCTTCTTCCACAAGCAAAAGCCCTT
>JAAZJI010000269.1 GCA_012800465.1 Spirochaetales bacterium | reverse complement strand
CTTTACCTGGTCAACGAGAGTCTTGAATGCGGCCTTATCCTCGATAGCCATGTTGGACAGGGCCTTGCGGTTGATCTCGATGTTGGCGAGTTTCATCCCGTGCATGAACTGGGAGTAGTTCAACCCCTCCGCCTGCACGGCTGCATTTATCCTGACGATCCAGAGGCGGCGGAAATCACGCTTTCGAAGCTTTCGCCCCACGTAGGCGTGCTGTCCGGCTTTCTCCACGCTGTCCTTTGCGACCCTGAAGTTCGTGCTTCGCTGACCGCGGTGGCCTTTGGCCTGCTTGAGGATCTTCTTACGTCTGTCCTTGCGCTTGGTTCCATCTACAGCTCTCGACATTCCGGGCCTCCTTACTCGTAGGGGAGCATCGACTTGACTCGTCGTGCTTCCACATCGGACAGGACGCCAGTGGAGCGCAGGTGGGCCTTGCGCTTACTGCTCTTCTTGGTCAAGATGTGGCGAAGACCCTGTTTCTTGTACAGGACTTTTCCTCCGGCAGTCACCTTGAACCGCTTGGCAACGGACTTTCTTGTTTTCATCTTGGGCATGATAGCACCTCGTTCTGTGCCGCAGGGAACAAGATACCCCTGAGGCAACGTATTCACCATCCCATGCGGGATACTGGTCACTGTGGTTCTTTTTTCGACCCCGACGTCTTGGCCGGTGAGAGGATCATGCTCATCATCCGTCCTTCCATCATCGCAGGTCGGTCAACAACGTATCCTATACCATTATCGGTGAGCTGGGCAAGTATCCGGTCGAGAACGACCTTGCCCAATTCGGTATGGGCCAATTCACGGCCCCTGAAGCGGATGCTCACCTTCACCTTGTTGCCTTCGGAGAGGAAGTCTCCGATGAATTTGCTCTTGGTGTTCAGATCGTGCTGCTCGATCTTCGGCTGCATCCGGATCTCTTTCATCTTGGTGATCACCTGATTCCGTTTCTGATCCCGTAATCGCTTCTCCTGCTCGTAGCGGAACTTGCCATAATCGAGAATTTTGCATACCGGAGGGTTGGCGTTGGGGGAGACCTCAACAAGATCGAGTCCCGCTTGCTCGGCGAGCCCGATCGCATCAAAACTGCTCATGATGCCCTTTTGATTGCCATCCTCATCGATGACAAGTACTTCTCTGGCACGAATCTGCCTGTTGACCCTCAAATTTCTTGTAGCCAAATGTTCTCCTTGTGATTTCGGCGTTAAAACCACTCTACGGTAATATGCTTCAGCCCATACGGGTGACCGAAGTTACTATAGCATAGCCTCTTACGATGTGTCAAAGCGAATATGGGAAGATGGCCGCCCGAAAGCGGCCATCGATCGATCTATGCCTGGTTGGCGGAACCGAGCACATTGGTGTTTTTGTGCATGTACATCTTTTTGAGCTCTTCCCGAGCCGGCCCGAGGTATTTGCGCGGATCGAATTCCGCCGGTTTGGTGTGCAGAACTTCACGGACCATCGCCGTCATCGCCAAGCGCCCGTCGCTGTCGATGTTGATCTTACACACTGCGCTCTTGGCGGCTCTGCGAAGCTGGTCTTCGGGGATTCCGATCGTGTCCTTCAGTTTTCCGCCGTATTTGTTGATCTTCTCCACGTATTCCCGCGGGACGGAGGAGGATCCGTGCAGAACGATCGGGAACCCGGGAAGTTGTTTTTCGATCTCTTCCAGGATGTCGAAGCGAAGCGGGGGCGGGATGAGGATCCCTTCCTCGTTGAGGGTGCATTGGGCCGGTACGAACTTGTTCGCGCCATGGCTCGTTCCGATGGAGATCGCCAGCGAATCGACACCGGTCCGGGAGACGAAGTCGACGACCTCCTCCGGTTTGGTGTAGGTGGATTTCTCGTGGGAAACCTCATCTTCGATTCCGGCCAGGACCCCGAGCTCGCCTTCGACGGTTACATCGTGCTTGTGGGCATACTCGACGACCTTCTTCGTCAGGGCGACGTTCTCTTCGTAGGGAAGATGGGAGCCGTCGATCATGACGGAGGAGAAGCCGTTGTCGATGCAGTCTTTGCAGGTCTCGAAGCTGTCTCCGTGGTCCAGGTGCAGGACGATCGGGATATCATAGCCGAGTTCACGGGCGTACTCGCCGGCACCGCGGGCCATGTTGCGCAACAGGTTGATGTTCGCATAGTCGCGGGCGCCCTTGGAGACTTGCAGGATGACTGGGCTCTTCGTCGCTACGCACGCTTGGATGATCGCCTGCAGCTGTTCCAGGTTATTGAAGTTATACGCCGGCACGGCGTATCCGCCTTTGATCGCCTTGGCGAAGATTTCCTTGGAATTCACCAATCCGAGGTCCTTGTAGGATATCATATAATCACTCCTTTCCTGATCTGATCAGTCAATGATCATCGTATCGAATCGCTTAAAGACGGTCAACCTTGGCCTCGTTTACAAAGCGTTGGAAATTGGAGGAGACAAGCAGGATCAAGGTTTCGACCGAAAGCTCCAACTCGTTTGCGACGAAGCGATAAAGATGTTCGATGTAGAGGGGGATGTTCCTTCTTCCCCGCTTGGGAACCGGGGCGAGATACGGGCTGTCGGTTTCCAGAAGAAGCCGCTCTTTCGGCATTCGCTTCATCAGGGCGATGAGCGGCTCGCTGCCTTGGTAGGTGAGACTTCCTGCAAAGGAGAGGTAAAACCCCTTTTCCAGGGCCAGGTCGGCAAGCTTTTCCGATCCGCTGAAGCAGTGGAAGATTCCTCCAAAAGGAAAGGAATGCCGCCTGAGCAATGCAATGAATTGCTCATCCGCTTCCCGGTTGTGGATGATGATCGGTCTTCCCAGATCCGCTTGGGCGAGGAAGAGCTCCTCCTGACGTTTCTTTGTTCCATAGTTCCAGTGGTTGTCGAGTCCGATCTCTCCCACCGCGAGTACGGGATACCTGGAAAGATCGGAGACAAGAAGCCCAAGCGCTTCCTTGACCTTCCAATCCTCCCAGGCCGCCGCCCACGGACCGAGACCGGCGGCGAAGTAAATCCCCTGATATCCTCCGACCAGTTCGATCCGTTCGGCAAGGTCGTTTCCGCCGAGACCGATATCGATTCCCCGATACCCGAGCTCCTTCATCGTGGCGAGCAGCGGGGAAGGATCGATTCCTTTCTCCCGGAT
>JAAZJI010000268.1 GCA_012800465.1 Spirochaetales bacterium | reverse complement strand
GCCTCGAGCATCTCCATCTCGCGGCTCTGGCTCTCCAAGATCTCGACGATCTGTTTCGAATCGAGCTGATCGATCTTCTCGATCGCCCGACGGACGAAGTTTTTCATCGCTCCTCCAACAATCGATAGTATAACGCCTCGAAGGTGAACTGCCGGTTCTGGTTGTACACCGTCGCGGTGGCGAATGTCTCATCGATCAGCGAAGTCGCCTTGGCCACATATCGGAGAGGGAGACCGCTCTTGGCGAGCGCCTCTCCCAAGGCGGTCAGGACGTACTCGAAGCTGTCGGTCTTCTCGACCTCGGAAGCGAGCGTGGCGATCGAGCGCGAATCAAGGGCCCTGCCTCCGATCAGCGAAGCGAGCAGTCGGTCGACCAGGTCGGCGCTCGAAGCGATGTCGACTCCGCCTTGCGTCAGATAGAAGGAGTGAAGGGAGTCGTAATCGGATTCCACCGGACCGTAGGAGGCGATGAAGCGTTTTCTCTTCTCATCGCTCATCGGAGGGAAGAGATATCGACGGCTACGCGAGAGGATCGTCGGCATGATCCGGGAGGGGTGTTCGCTGATCAGGAAGAAGTACACCCCTTCAGGCGGCTCCTCAAGAAGCTTCAAGAGGGCGTTGCGCGCGGCGACGTTCGTCTGTTCGATCCCCTCCAGGATGATGAACCGCAGCTGGCCGGAGATGTTCGTCTGATGGACCCATCCGTCGATCGAGCGGACCTGGTCGATCGACACCGTCGTCGTCTTCGGCAGACCGGAAAAGAGCTCCTTCAGCGCTTTTCTCAGACTGCGGACATACTCCTGCGCCTCCTTTTGTTCCACGGCTCCTTCCCTCGTCAGCTCATAAAGGAGGTTGTTCAGCCCTTCCCCCCGGCTTGCGGCATTCCGGACCGTGGAGCTCGCCTCCTCCAGGAGAATCGGATGAAACGCGAGAAGCGGGATCCGGATCGTGCGGACCAGCCGGGCGCGCCACGGCCCGTTCGGGTCCTTCAGGAACGCGGACATGGCAGCTTCCATCCGCCGATGGTGGTCCCGCTGGCTGACGATGACCAGGTCGGAGTGCGAGAGGGTCGAAAATCTGGTGCAGGAGGGGCAGACGCACTCTTCATCCCCACCCCGACTGCAGGAGAGGATCCTGGCGCACTCGATCGCGCTCGTCATCCTCAGGGTGTAGCGGTCGCCGCCGAAGAGGGAGACCTGGCTGAACGTCCCGCCGGAAAGCTGCTCCCTCAGGAGGGCGGCGACGTGCGGTTGATAGTAGGCGATCATAGGTTCGAGGCCGTTTCCTTGATGATTCGGACGGCATCGGGCATGAAACGGTGGACGAAGCTCTGGACGAACCGGCTCTCGCCGAGGTAGGGGGCGAGCTCCTTCAGGGCGGTCGACTCGAGGAAGAAGAGGATGAACGCGGAAACGATGACCATCTCACAGACGCCCCAGGCGAAGCCCAGAAACGCGTCGACCCCCTTCAGCCCGATCGCTTCGAACGCGTTCTCCAGCATCGAGCCGAAGATCCGGATCAACGCATAGCCGATCACGAAGAGAAGGACGAACGCAAGGAGGCTCGAAAAGAAGACGTTCAGCCCGAGGGTGTCGGCGAGGAACGGCTGCACCCGGCGGGTGAGCAGCAGGGCGGTCAGGAACCCGATCAGATACCCTCCCCGGCGGGTGAACGTCTGGGCGAAGCCCACGAAGGCGCCGCTGATCCCCCCGACGATCATCAGGACGAACACGATGATATCGACGATGTTGAACACAAAGCCGAAGAGCGATACGCTTACCTGCTGCATCATACATTCCTCCATCCCAGGATGATGGCGCCGATCGTCCGTGCCGCCGATCCGTCCCCCAGGCTCCCCATCGTTCGCGCCAGATTCTCTCGCCCGGCGGGATCGTCTATCAACGACCGGACCGTACGCACGAAGACGTCCGGATCCACCGGTTCATAGAGTACCACGGCCGCACCCTTCGCTTCCAGATGGCGGGCGTTCGCTTCCTGCTCGCCCCTGCTCGTTTTTCTTCCCAGCGGAAGGAGGATGCTCGCTTTCCCGAAAAGCTTCAACTCCTCCAGTACCCCCGCCCCGCTCCGGCTGACGATGAGATCCGCCTTGTGAAGAAGCGAGGCCAGCTCCTCCCCGATGAATTCGACGGCGGTATAATCGGGCCGGCTCGGCGGCAAAGGGGGATCGGGTCCCACCTGGTGGTGGACCGAACAGACCAAAAGCAGTTCATCGAGAGTCTCTTCAATGAGGGCATTGACCGCTGCGCTGCCCCCCGATCCGCCGAGGACCAGCAGCAGCGGACGGGCATCGTCCGACCGGACGAAGGGTGTGCGCACCGCTTCGAGAAGATCCTTGCGGACGGGATTGCCCGTCACCCTCAGCTTCTTTCTCCCCAGATGGTCGAAGCCCTCGGCGAAGGGGACGCAGACCAGATCCGAGAACCGCGCGTTGATCCGGGTCGCGAGCCCCGGGCTGATGTCGCTCTCGTGGCTGATGACCGGGATCTTCAGAAGATGCGCCGCGACAACCGGAGGGACGGAGACGAACCCGCCCTTGCTGAAGAGGAGGTCGGGCTTCCGGCGCTTCAGGATCCGGTACGCCGACCCGATCGCCCAAAGCACCTTGAACCCGTCGGTGACGTTCCTAAGGGAGGGGTATCTTCTGAGCTTGCCCGAAGGGATCGGATAAAAGGAAAGACCCGCTTCCTCGACGATCCGCTTTTCCGTCGGATCGTTTCGGCCGATCCAGAACCCCGAGTAGGACTCCGCTTCCGCCAACTCCTGATGGACCGCCAGCGCGGGATAGATGTGGCCGAGGGTTCCCCCACCGGTAAAGCATACGAGCATGGCTGAATCGTACCATCTTCGAGGGAATCCGTACAGCGGATTTGGATCAATTTGACCCGTATGGGCATCTTTGTCCCATCGCATCGTTCTCCCTATCCGGAATTCTCCCAAATGAGTATACTCATATCAAGGCAGGTACCATATGGCTCGTTCATTTTTATCCACTCTCTTCGGAACCAAGCAGGAGAAGGACCTGAAGCATCTCCGTCCGGTCGTCCAGCAGGTGAACGACCTGGAACCCTGGGCGCAGGGCCTTACCGACGAGGGGTTCCCCGAGGAGACGGCGAAGCTGAAGGATGCGCTCAAGCAGGGCGCGACGCTGGATGAGCTGGTTCCCAAGGCGTTCGCCCTCGCCCGGGAGGCCGCATACCGGGTTCTCGGGGAACGCCATTACGATGTACAGATCATGGGGGCGATGGTTCTCCACCAGGGCAAGATCCTCGAGATGAAGACCGGCGAAGGAAAGACCCTCACCTGCGTACCGGCGGCGTACCTCAATGCGCTCGAGGGCAAGGGGGTCCACATCGTCACGGTCAACGACTACCTTGCCGAGCGGGACGCTTCGTGGATGGGCCCGGTGTACGCGTTTCTCGGCCTGGAGGTCGGGGTGATCCACTCCAACATGGACAACGAGGCCAAACGGCGTGCCTACGGCAAGGACATCACCTACGGAACCAACAACGAGTTCGGTTTCGACTATCTCCGCGACAACATGAAGTGGGCGCAGGAGGAGAAGATCCAGCCGCTGCACCACTTTGCGATCATCGACGAGATCGACTCGATCCTGATCGACGAAGCGCGGACCCCCCTCATCATCAGCGGCCAGAGCGAGGATGATTCCGCCCAGGTGCTCGGCGCGAACAAGATCGCCTCCTTCCTGGTCGAGTGCGAAAAGGATCCGGAAACCGGCGACTACTACGAGATGGATCCCCTGGCCCGGTTCGACCGGTCAGCCCCCGCGTTCGATGAACGGGGGGACTACAAGCTCGATGAGAAGCAGAAGAGGGTCACCTTCACCAACCAGGGGCTCATCCACATCGAAGAGCTCCTTGGCAGGCACAAGGTGATCGAGGGGTCGATCTATGACGGGCAGAACTTCGAATACGTCCACTACGTGACCCAGGCGGTCCGGGCACTTCGGCTCTATCACAGGGACGTCGACTACGTCGTCGCCGACGGCCAGGTCCAGATCGTCGACGAGTTCACCGGCCGGGTGCTGCACGGCAGGCGCTACAGCGAGGGTCTGCATCAGGCGATCGAAGCGAAGGAACGGATCAAGGTCCTCGGTCAGAACCGGACGCTGGCGACGATCACCTTCCAGAACTTCTTCAGAATGTACGACAAGATCAGCGGAATGACCGGCACCGCCGACACGGAGGCTCCCGAATTCCTCAAGATCTACGGCCTTGACGTCGTCGTCATCCCGACCAACCGGCCGGTGATCCGGGAAGACCATCCGGACCTCGTCTTCTACAACGAGCAGTTCAAGCTCCAGGCGATCTGCGAGGAGATCGCCCGGGTGCACAAGACCGGCCAGCCGATCCTCGTGGGCACGATCTCGATCGAAAAGAGCGAACTGCTCTCCTCCCTCCTGAAGCGGATGGGGATCAGGCATGAAGTGCTCAACGCCAAGAACCACGCCCGCGAGGCGCTCATCATCGAGAACGCCGGCTCGAAAGGAGCGGTGACGATCGCGACCAACATGGCGGGACGGGGAACCGACATCAAGCTCGGCGGAAGCCTGGAGGGCCGGGTTCGTTCCCAGGTCGGCTCCGAAGCCTCCAAAGAAGAGTATCAGGCCGCCTTGGAGAGGATCACCCCGCTCTGGAAGAAGGACTATGAGGAGGTCAAGGCCCTCGGAGGGCTGTACGTCCTCGGAACCGAACGGCATGAATCGCGACGGATCGACAACCAGCTGCGCGGACGAAGCGGCCGGCAGGGGGATCCGGGAACCAGCCGCTTCTATGTCAGCCTCGACGATCCTTTGATGCGCCTGTTCCCTTCGGACAATGTCCGAATCATCCTGGGGAAGATCGGGAT
>JAAZJI010000267.1 GCA_012800465.1 Spirochaetales bacterium | reverse complement strand
ATCTGCTGATACACCATCTCCCGCGTCTTCGGGTTGAGGAAATCGAGCTGCGCAGTGTCGTTCCAGGGCATCGATGTCCCATCGTTGCCGTGGAAGATGTAGTCGACCGCACCGGTGGCGAGGTCTCTTCTCCTGAACGTGACCGCCGCGTCGGTGCGGTCATAGTAGTGGTCCTCCAGCTTGATTTCGACGTTGGGGTTTGAGGAGAGGTCCGGTCCGTTGAACGTGTAGGAGGGGAAGGGTGGATGGCTCTGCCGGATGAAGAGGTCGGGGTTGCTCATCACCCAGTCGCTGTCGATCCCCGTGTGGTTGGGGACCATGTCGCTGGCCAGGCGGACTCCATACTTGGAACAGGTGTGGCGAAGCGACTCAAGGGCGCTCCATCCTCCGATCAGGGAGGCGATCTCGTAGTTCTTCAGGGAGTACGCCGACGCTTCGGCGTCGGGGTTGCCCGTGAGGTTCTTGATCATCCTGCTTGCGCTCGAGCGCTCCCAGATTCCGATCAGCCACAGAGCGGTAAACCCTCGTTGGGCCAACAACTCGATCTCCCGCTCGGGGATCTTGTCGAGCGTGTCGATCGGATACCCGTACTCCTTCGTCAGCTGATCAAGCCACACCAGAGTGGACTTTGCGATCATCACGACGTTGGGCATCCAGTTCCGGTCGGCGGTGAACGCCTCGTATTCATGATCGAAGAGGGAGTAGTCGATCACCGGCATCGGAGGGGCGGGGCCGCCGGGCGGGAAGTGGGGCTTCTCCTCCTCCCGGACGTAGTCGATCGCCAAAAGCAGGAGGCGTTTGAGCTCGCTGTCGATCATGTCCGCCCAGTGCTCGAGGATGTATCGGATCTGATCGAGAAGCGAATCGGGATAGAGCCGGGCCGGCCGGGTGAGGAAGGAGAAGAGGTCCTCCTCCTTCTTCCCGGAGCGCCGCCGGGAGGAATGTCCGCCCATCAGCGCGGTGAGGGCCTGGTGGGCCTTGGGGAAGAAGAGTCCCTCCGGTTTCAACAGGGGCTTGGCCGCGGCGATCAGGGCGGGGTTCTCCTCCATCACCTGGTGGATGAAGTAGCCGCGGAGGGATTCAAGGTGGTGGAACTCCACCGGATACGATTTCGAGACGAGCAGGGGGGAGGGGAACTCCTTGATGTAGAAGTCCAGGACCTCCCCGATGTCGTGGTTCTTCCCCACCAGGGTTCTGAGCCGGCTGAAGAAGTCCGGTTCATGCGTGTTCAGATAGCTGGACAGGACGCTCTGGTAGAGCTGATGGAGCACCGCCACCGCATGAAGCTTTCCGCTGGACAGATAATCGTTTCCCCCCTTGCTGCGGACCTTCTCGTTGTATCGGTGCGCAAGCTCGGAGGCTTCCTGGTACAGCTCGTTCAAATGGGCGTCCGAGGGAAAGAGCGGAGGGAAAAAATCAAGCTCGGTACGGGTTCGTACGGAAATTCTGAAATCGCGTGGAATCAAGAGGCACCTCCCAGACCAGTGGTATGGAGAGTATACCACGCCGAGGTGATGTTGTAACCCCTTCTCAGAGGAGGGTCCGCTGTGTGGGAGTCCTGCAGTCAAGGAGCTTCGCCGCCTCCTGCAGGATCAGGGGAAGGGAGATCTCCTCCTCCGGTGTGAACCGGGAAAGGACGAACGAGGAGACCGATCCTCGGGCCGGTCGACCGATTCCGATCCTCAGCCGCCAGAAGTCGCCGGAACCCAAGGCGCTGTGGATCGACTTCAATCCGTTGTGCCCCTTCAGTCCTCCCCCCCGCTGGAGGCGGATCGTTCCGAAATCGAGCTCCAGATCGTCGAAGACCGCGAGGATCTCGTCCGCTTCGATGCCGAAGTAGGAGCTCGCCGGTCCGACCGCCCGGCCGCTCTCGTTCATGTAGGTCAACGGCTTCAGAAGATGGACCGGCCCGTCCTTGGCGATGTGAGCGGAGAACTTCCCGCTCCAGGCGATCGGACCGTACGCCTCCTTTGCGACCATCCACCCCACGTTGTGCCGGGTCCGTTCATGGATTTTTCCGGGGTTGCCGAGAAAGACGATCATCCTGGTCATACGGGAAGTGTAGAAGAGGGGCCCCTCCATGACAAGATGCCCGCTCTTTCGTATGATGTGCCCATGCATGTCCTCGTGTTCTTCGTTCCGACCACCCATCTCGAAGAGGTGAAGAGCGCCCTGTTCGCACAGGGAGCCGGCAGACTGGGCTCGTATGAACGGTGCAGCTTCCAGGTCAAAGGTGAAGGACAGTTCAAGCCGCTTTCGGGAAGCGACCCGTTTCTCGGAGCCGAAGGCGTGCTTGAGAAGGTGGAGGAGTGGCGGGTCGAGATGGTCGTCTCGAACGAGGTCGTCAAGGAGGTTCTCGAGGCGCTGCTGGCCGTCCACCCGTATGAGACCCCCGCGTATCACCTCTATCCCGTGTTGACGAAGGAGAGCTTCGATGGGCATCCGTAAAGAGGTTGAAAACCGAGTTCTTCTCCTCGACGGGGCGATGGGGACGATGATTCAGAGCCGTCGGTTGCCTCCCTCCGCGTTCACCTATCGGGGAAGGACCGCCACGGGCCTCGCCGAAGTCCTGAATCTCACCCGGGGCGAGGTGGTCACCTCGATCCACCGGACGTACATCGAATCCGGTGCGGACATCATCGAGACCAATACGTTCAACGCCAACCGGATCAGCCTGAGCGAATATCACCTTGAAGACGAGGTTGCTCTCATCAACCGCCGGGCGGTCGCTCTTGCGAAGGAGGCGGGAAAGGATGCCGAGCGAAGGGTGTACATCGCCGGGGTGCTCGGTCCCACCGCATCGGGACTCTCCTTCTCCGCCAAGGTGGAGGACCCCACCGCCCGGACCCATGATTTCGATTTCTTCCTGAAGGCCTACCGCGAACAGGCCAAGGCCCTCATCGAAGCCGGGTGCGATCTTTTGCTGATCGAGACGGTCTTCGACACGCTGGTCGCCAAGAGCGCGGTCATCGCCTGCCGGGAGGAGCTTGAGACCGCCGGCAAGGACCTTCCGATCATGGTCAGCGTCACCTTCAGCGACGGCAGCGGACGAACCTTAAGCGGCCAGAGCCTGAAGGCGTTCGTCGCCACCCTCGCTCCCTTCGATCTGTTCAGCCTCGGGCTCAACTGCTCCACCGGGCCGAAGGAGATGATCCCCCTCCTCACCGAACTGCATGACATCTCTCCCTTCCATACGTCGGCCCACCCGAACGCCGGATTCCCCGACGAGGACGGCAGGTACACGTTATCACCCGAGAACCTTGCCGGGGAACTGAAGCCGCTTCTTGAGCAGGGATGTCTGAACATCGTCGGCGGATGCTGCGGAACGACCCCCGACCACATCCGGGCCCTGAAGAGGATCCTTCCTGCGAGCACTCCTCGACCGCTTCCGCCGAAGAAGCCCGTTCTGCTGCTGGCGGGACTGGATCCAATCGAGGCGAAGAACGGCACCCCGCTGATCGT
>JAAZJI010000266.1 GCA_012800465.1 Spirochaetales bacterium | reverse complement strand
GGAGGACGATCCCATCTTCGATGCGGGCACCGGTTCCTTCCGCAATCTGAACGGTGTCGTGGAGATGGATGCGATGGTCATGGACGGCGAGGAGAACTGTGGTGCCGTGCATTGCATCCGGAAGGTCAGGAATCCCATCCGGGTCGCCAGGATGGTGATGGAGAAGACCCCCCATTCCATCCTCACGGGGAGCGGCGCAGTCCAATTCGCGCGACTTCACGGCTTTGAGGAGTATGAACCTGCCCTCGATGATGTGAAAAACCCATCCGAAGAGATCAAGGGGCGTGAAAGATCGTTAAGAGACATTCAATACTATATCGAAGAGGTCCGGAAGAAAGACCGTGTCTTTTCAACGGTGGGAGTCGTCGCGCTCGACCAGGCAGGTAGACTTGTCGCGGGGACGTCCACAGGGGGGATCCGGATGAAAATGCCGGGAAGGGTGGGGGATTCCGCCATTCCGGGAGCGGGGACGTACTGCACACGGGAGATCGGCCTCTCGGCGACCGGCGAGGGCGAGAAGATTCTGAGGATGTGCTTCACCTATCAATCCGCCCGGGATTATCTCGACACGGGGAAGTTGACCGAGTCATTAAGAAAAAATGTGGAAAGGGCTTCTACAATCGATTGTATCTGCGGCTTGATCGCTCTTACAAGAGATGGCGAATTCTCCTTTGCACACAATGGCGCTTTCATGCCTGTCTATTATCGTACGAACAAATAAAAAGAGGGTTACTTGAATGAAGATCACGACGAGAACGATTGACACGATGGAGTTTCAGCAGCTGCATGCTCCGATAACGACCGTTTTTCCCGGCAAGACCTATGAATCACGGATTTCCCGGGTCATCGCCAAGGGTAAACAGGAAGGATATTCGCATCTTGTGATCTATGGCGATCGCGAGCATTTCGCGAACATCCATTATTTCACGGGGTTCGATCCCCGGTTTGAAGAGGCCCTTCTCATTCTTTCCGAAGGTAGGAAGCCTCTTCTTCTGGTTGGGAATGAAGGCATGTGGTATTCAAAAATCATTCCCTTCGAATTGGACATCATGCTTTTTCAAAGCTTCAGCCTCGTCGGTCAACCGAGATCCACGGATACATCAGGTGTATTGAGCGAAGCATATGAACGGGTCGGCATCGGAGAACACAGCAAAGTCGGTGTCATCGGATGGAAATATTATACCGATGCGGAAGCCGTCGATCCGAAATGCATGTTCGATGTTCCCCATTTCATCGTTGAATCCCTGAAAGCCGAAACCGGAGCGCACAACCTGGAGAATGCGACGAAGCTGCTCATCGGTGCCGAGGGTGGAATGCGGACGAATCTCGATGTGGACGAGCTTGCGGTGCTCGAGCTGGCGGGAACCAAGACGTCTCGAAGCGTGCTCAATATGCTGATGCATCTGCGGCCGGGGATCAGCGAGATCGAAGCTTCCACGTTTTTGAAGATCGATGGCAATCCGTTGGTGGCGCATCCCAACGTGAACTTCACGACCGAAGGCATCCTCCTGGGACTGGCAAGCCCCGGAACCCATGAATTGGAATATGGCTCGGTCTGCAACGTGGGGTTCGGGTATCGCAGCTCCATGGTCGCACGAACCGGACTCTACACCTCCCGGGTCGAGGATATCAGGAAGAAAGAGTTCCATGATGTGTGGGACGACGTGTATGTCCCCTATTTCAAGATTCTTGTCCTCTGGTACGAGTCGGTCGCAATCGGGGTATCCGGAAAGGACATCGTGGAAAAAATAAGGAAGGAAGTCCCCGAGTTCGACCGGTTGGGCATCGGCCTGAATCCCGGGCATCTCATCCATAACGATGAATGGACCGACAGCCTCTTCGTGCACGATGAAGACATCCGTTTGAGGAGCGGCATGGCGATCCAATGCGACATCATCGCCAACCCCGAAGGCTTGCCCGGGGTGCATGTCGAAGATGGATTGGCTCTTGCCGATGCGGACCTGCGCGCTGCTTTCAGGGAGAAGTACCCGGAGGCCTGGAAGAGAATCGAAAGACGAAGACAGGTGATGACGGACGTTCTCGGACTTGAGCTCAGTGACGATATCCTGCCATTTTCCGACATCCAGGGCATGCTGTTTCCATGGATGGCCGACCTGAGGACGGTCATGGCGGTCGAAAGGTAGCGCTTGCAAGGATCCTAACGGACCGCGATCGGGACGGATGGAGGTGTGCGCATTCCCACATCCTCACTTTCGGATCGACGGTCCGGGTCTTCATGTCCCGGTATTGCGACATCGGGACTCGTTCACCATGCATTCGGGGTATCGGTGAGAGGAGGCGATGACCGTCATTGACCTTGAAAGCAAGGGCTCACCCCGGTTTTCCCGTGGGCACGCACCCCGTCACCTTCGCTTCAGGCAATGGATCCGAATCCGCTTACACGCGATCCAACCATTCTTCAATCCCTGTAGCGTATGATAATTACCGGGAAAAATGACGATAAAATGCACATATGTGCTAAAATGCGTTCTTTGGTTGACTTCATCTGAACGTTTGTTACACTCCTAAATAAGTAAGGATATATCGATATGATACTTACACAATGGACAATTCAATTTTAGGAGGATTAGTTACATGAGAAAATTCTTGATCGTATCGCTTGTTCTCATTCTCGGGGCGAGTTTCATCTTCGCCGGCGGATCGGGTGAGACGGCCGCGAAGGAAGAAGCGGCGGTTCAGACGACAGTGGCCACGACCGGTCCGTGGAAGCCGGTGAAGCCGATCAAAATCATTATTCCGTTCAATGCCGGTGGATCTTCCGACGTTGCATGCCGAATTCTGATCGAGTACCTGAACAAGTATTCCGATGTCGAGTTCATCGTCGAGAACGTTCCCGGCAGCGGCGGGCAGATCGGCATGGAGAGATGTGCAACGGCCGATCCGGATGGGTATACGATCGTATCGATTCCCACCGGCTGGTTCATGTCCTATGCGATCGGAAACGTGAAGAGGACATATTCGGACTATACGCCCATCTCGACATGGGCCGACTCGTTCATGGCTCTTGCAGTAAACAGCAAATCCCCGTACAAGACGTATGATGATTTCGTCCGGGCCGCAAAGAATGGCAACCTGCTCATCGGTGGCGTTGCGGGCACGCTTCCCACGCTTGCGGTATTCGTGACGGCCGACAAGGAAGGATTCACGTTCCGATTCACCGACGTGGACGAGAAGGCGAAACAGACCGAGCTTCTCAGCAACCGCGTCGATGCCTATGTGGATGCATATGCTTCCGTCGTCAGATATGTCCAGAGTGGCGACTTCAGGGTCCTGATGCTGTACACAAACGCCGAGGTTCCAAACACCGAGGACATCCCCAAGATGAATCAGTTGGGCTACAACATGGATCCGGACTTCCTCGCTCAAAGGTATTCCTTCTGGGGCCCGAAAAACATGAATCCCGAAGCGGTGAAGTACATCAACAATGTGATCAGGCAAGCCGCAGCGGATCCCGAGTGCCAAGCCGCCCTTGAAAAGATGTTCTATGGCGCGAGCTGGATGAGCGTTTCCGATTACAACGCATACTGTGAAAAAGTTCAGAACGATACAGCCAAGAAGGTGAATGAGCTTTTCTGATTATCTTTCAAAACACGTCTGCAGGGGCTTTACGCCCCGGCAGACTCATGTAAGGGTTTTGATGCTATGGGTGAAATTGTCTTTTTACTGATTTTCTCGGCGATTGCCGGCTACATGTATTTCCTGACGGGATCGTTCCGCATAAGCAAGATGGATATCTCCGGTGGAGCCGCGATGTTCCCCAGGATCGTCATCATCATCTTTCTTGCATGCATCGCACTGCGCATAGTCCAGCTTTTGAAATCAAAAGATACCAAGGAATTTGTCTGGAAGAACATCTTCAAGAAAGGGCGCAGGGAATTCGTCATCAGTCTGGTTCTCTATGCGCTGTTGCTGGTTCCCTTCGGTTTCATCATCTCCACGATTCTGTTCCTGTTGTCCATCGTCAATTATTTCTACTTTTTGGGAAATGAGACCTTGGGCTCGGTGAGGAACATCGTCATCAGGAATCTTCTTCTGGTCGGCTTCACCGTGGCGTTGTACTTCATATTCTCGGAAGTCCTGGGAGTCAGTCTTCCACCGGGAATTCTTGATATATAGGGGGTAACAGGAAATGGACTGGAACACGGTAATTCACAATGTATTCAATGTGTACTCGATTCTCTATATGACCGTCGGTTGTGCCCTGGGAACGGTGTTCGGGTGCATTCCGGGTCTGAGTACCCCCATAGCGCTCGCCCTGGTGCTTCCCCTGATCTTCAAGACGGATGTGCATCTGGCCATCTGCCTCATGATGGGGATCTACTGCGGTGGCGTGTCGGGAGGTCTTGTCTCGGCGATCATGCTGAAGATTCCCGGTTCTTCCGCGGCCGTCGCGACCACGTTCGACGGGTATCCGATGGCTCAGCGGGGTGAAGGCGCACGGGCGATGAGCATCGGCGTATTTGCAAGTTTTTTTGGAGGTACGGTCAGCACCATCTTCCTCATGTTGCTTGCGAATCCATTGGCGCATATTGCCCTCGGATTCGGACCCTGGGAGTATTTCGGTACGGCGCTGATGGCTCTCATCCTTGCGGTGTTCCTCATGAAGGGGGACCCCCTCAAAAGCCTCATCACCGCGTGCATCGGCGTCTTGCTCACCACGGTCGGCATATCTCCGATCGACGGTGTCGCCGAACGGTTCACCTTCGGTTCCGTGCATCTGAAGAACGGGTTCCAGATGATCGCCCTGGTGATCGGGGTCTTCGCGCTTCCCGAAGTGCTTAAGAACGCCGGAAGGATCAAAAACATAAAACCGGCCGTCAAGCTCGAGAAGAAGCGCTTCTATCTCATTTCATGGTCCGACCTCAAGGAGCTTTTCACGACAATGGTCAGAGGAAGCATACTTGGCACGATCGTTGGAATTCTTCCCGGTCTCGGAGGCGGTCCGGCATGTCTCATGGGGTATGCCATGGAGAAGAGGTTCTCGAAGGAACCCGAGACCTTCGGAACGGGGAATCCTCATGGGATCGCCGCTCCCGAGTCCGCAAACAATGCGACGGTCGGCGGAGCCCTCATCCCCATGCTTTCCCTTGGAGTGCCGGGGGATACCAACACCTCGATCATCCTCGGGGCGTTCACCCTGCTGGGCATCGCCACCGGGCCGATTATGGTCCAGAACACTCCGGAGGTCTTCACGACCACGATCCTGGCGGTCTTCGTCGCCAACTTCGTCATGCTGATCCTCCAGTCGTTCTCCATCCCGTATCTGGTCAAGATGCTGTCGGTCTCCAACATCTACCTGCTTCCGATCATCACGGTCTTCTGCGTTACGGGGTGCATAAGCCTCAACAACAATACGTTTGAAGTCTACTATATGATGGTGCTGCTGTTCATCGGATACCTGCTGGAGAGCAACGACTACCCGGTCGCTCCGCTGATCATCGGATTCGTGCTTGGAGGTACGGTCGAGACCAACCTGAGGCGGTCGATCATGTACTATGGCAGCTTCACAAACTGTCTTTCAAAAGTGTCCATCGGAACGCTTTTCTTCGGAGTCAGCATCATCATTCCGATCATCTACCTGATCCTTGGCATCAAGAATGCGCGAGATGCGAAGAAAGCATCCTGAATCGTCGGGATCCGGACATGCGGATAGAATGAGGGAGGAATACGAGAATGAATGAAAACAGCGCCGAGTTGCTTTCGACGGTCGCCGCTCTCTATTATCTTGACGGATTGACGCAGGAAGCCATCGCTTCAAAGGTCAATATTTCAAGGTCCGCGATTTCCAGGATCTTGAAGAGGGCCAGGGAGAAGGGGATCGTCCAGATCCGAATCACGTGTCCATCCAGGCAAAACGGCTACCTTGAACGGAAGCTGAAGGATGCATTCGGGATCGAAGCGATCGTCATCAACTCGGACTGCATCGACGATGCCGTTCTTTTGGACGAGATCCGCAGGAGGCTGATCGAGGAGATGAAGTCCCTCATCAAGCCGGACAGCATCGTGGGCGTCTCCAGAGCCGCCATCTTCCACGATATATGCAGTCTGCTCAAGTATGAGGACAAGAATGTCTCCTTCGCCCAGGTGATGGGCATGGAGGCGCTGGGGGCAAGATACCGCTTCGCCTTCGATATCGTTGCGAAGCTGTCCAACCTGCATGGGGGGATTCCTCTTTTTCTTGATGCTCCGCTCGTGTTCGAGAGCAAGGGGGCCAGGGAGTCCTTGAAGAGGGTTCCCACGATCGCAAGAACATTGGATGCGTTGAAAAAGGCGGATCTGCTGATGACCTCCATCCCCATGCAGGCTCCCGGAAAGCGGGATCATATCTGGCAGGGGTTCATATCGGACGAAGAATATCAAAGCCTTCTTGATATGAATGCCGTGGGAGCGATGTTCGGCAGGGCGTTCGACATGGACGGAAGGTTCCTGGATGTGAGCATCAACGAGAACATCGTCGGCATCGATCTTGAGACGGTCATGGGGATCGATACCCTTGCCGTATGCTATGGAAAGGATTTTTCGAAAGCCGCACTCGGCGGTTTGCGAACAAAGCTCATCAACAAACTTATCACAGACACCGCCTGCGCAGAGGGGATTCTTGAGCTGGCGAAAGAGGAGGAATGAAATGTATAAAGTGCTTATTCCGGAGGATGTATCGGAAGTTGGAAAGAACTACCTGCTGGAGAGAGGATATGAACTTGAAATCGGTGTTCCGACGGATGAGGAATCATTGAGGGAAGCCGTACAGGATGTGGATGCCCTTCTGGTGAGAAACGCCCGGTATCCGAAGAGCGTCCTGGAGGCCGGAAGGAAGCTGAAGGTCGTCGCAAGACATGGGACCGGCGTCGACAACATCGATGTGGATGCGGCCACGAAGCTGGGCATACAGGTCACGAACGCTCCGGTCTCCAACATCAATACCGTGGCCGAGTATACGTGCGCACTCATCCTGGCCTTATCCTGCCAGATCAAGACGTCGGATGCGAAGACCAGGGAGTGTGACTGGAGCTTCAGGAGCCAGATGCCCGGAATCAGGAAGGATCTCGGATCCTCCACCGTCGGGATCATCGGATATGGAAGAGTCGGATCGGCGCTTGCGGAGAAGCTGATGAACGGTTTCGGGGTCCGGGTCGTCGCATACAACCTCGTTCCGATCACCGCCACGCACGAACTCCTCAGAGTCGTCGATTCCATCGATGAAGTGCTTGAGAGTTCGGATTTCGTCTCGATCCATGTACCCTCGACTCCCGAGACGAGAAAGATGTGCGACTATGATTTCTTCAAGAAGATGAAGCCCGATTCCTACTTCATCAACTGCGCCAGGGGCGATGTCTATGTCGAGAATGATCTGGCAAAGGCTCTGCATGATGGAGTCATCAGGGGAGCTGCCGTGGATGTGTACGAAACGGAACCTCTGGGATCCGACAGTCCGCTTCTCAAGCTGGACAACATCATTCTCAGCCAGCACAACTCTTCTCTTTCCAAGGAGAGCACCGACAACATGGCGCTCCATGCGGCAATGGGGATCGATGAAGTACTGACCGGGAAGAAGGTGACTTGGCCGGTGAACAAGCTGTAGGATGGAGGGAAACGATGAAGATCGGTATTCTTGGAGCAGGGGCCGTCGGAGCCTATCTCGTCCTCGGTCTCAGCGAGAAATTCGGGGACGACCTTCGGGTCATTGCATCCGGAGAACGAGCGGAAAGGCTGAAGACCGACGGTCTGGAGATCAACGGGAAGCGATATGAGCTGAATGTACAAACTCCGAAGGAAGCCAGTGGATTGGATGTTCTTTTCGTCTGTCTCAAATATAACGCCCTCAGGGCGGCCCTTGGGGACATCAGGGATGTGGTCGGGAAGGACACGCTGGTCGTGAGTCTCATGAATGGCGTCGACAGTGAAGAGATCATCGGAGAGGCGATCGGCGAGGAACATATCGTGTATTCCCTCATCAAGATCTCCTCGACGAGGAACGGGAATGACATCAGATTCCCCCTGCCGAAGGGCAAGACGGGAATCTACCTCGGCATGCCCGGGAAAAAGGCCGCTGAAGAAAAGAACGTGATGAAAATCGCCCGGATCTTCGATGATACTCCCATCATCGTCCACCTCAGTGATGACATCCTCCGTGACATCTGGGACAAGTTCGGATTGAATATCTCCAGGAACCTGCCGCAAGCGATACTGGACGTCGGGGCCGGCGCCTATGATGACAGCGAACATGTCGACAATCTGAAGAAGAAGCTCAGACAGGAGGTCGTTACGGTCGCTCAGGCGAAAGGCATCGGTATTTCCGAAGCGATGATGCCCGGATACTATACACCGGCTCAGAGGTATTCCACCCTTCAGGATCTTGATGCGAAAAGGGAGACGGAGATCGAGATGTTCTCGGGCGCCCTGATCAGGATCGGAAAGGAATTGGGTATTCCATGTCCTTATAACGAGGTCGTCTATGATCTCATCAAGGCCCTGGAAGAGAAGAACCGCGGTAAATTCGACTATGAGTTGTAGGAGTTTGTTGTGCTTAAGATAGATAAGGCGACCGTATATACGATTGAAAAACCATTCAGGAAACCGTTGCAGAACGCTGTTTTCAAGATGTACGGCGCCCATCACATTTTCATTGAGATCGAGTCCGACGGCGTCAGTGGAATCGGTGAGGTGGTCTGCTTCGATGATAAGCAATCAAAGGCGTATCATGCGTACCTGAACAGCATGGCGGCCAATCTCATCGGACGGAATGCCGAGTTGATCGGAAAGATCTGGAAAGACCTCTTCACGCAAATGAGCGGAATCGGTCACAGCGGTCTTACCATGCAGGCTCTGGGTGCTGTCGATATGGCGCTCTGGGATCTCAATGCCCGTTCGATGGGCGTTCCTGTCTGGCGGCTTCTCGGAGCGTCGAAGACCGAGCTGGAAGTATATGCCTCGGGTGGGTGGCTTGCATCCGACGAGGAGCTCGTGGAAGAAGCCCTTAGCTACAAGGCCATGGGATATCGACGTTTCAAGATGAAATTGGGGAAGAAGGACTGGCGTGAGGATATCACCCGGATCAAAAAGGTCAAGGAGGCTTGCGGGGACGATTTCGAGATCATGGCCGATATCAATCAAGGCTGGGATGTGAAGAAGTGCTTGAGGATGGCTCCACTGCTGCAAGAGCTCGGGATCACGCATTTCGAAGAGCCCGTATATGCGATGAACTATGATGAGCAGAAGTTCATCAAGGAGCGCGTGAATCTGGACGTGGTGGCCGGCGAGAAGCTCTATGGGATCAAGGAGACTTCCGAGCTGCTTCTCGGAAAGTGCGTCGACAAGATGAACCCGGATATTGGAAGGTGCGGCGGAGTGACGGGTTTCATGAAGGTCGCCCATGTCGCGGAGATCTGCAATATTCCCGTCACTTCCCACGCGTATGCGTATTTCAGCATCCCCTGCCTGGCCGCGATTCCAAACGGAGAGCTCGTCGAGCTGATACCCATCTGGGAGGAGGGGCTGTTTGATGAGGATCTGAAGACCGAGAACGGTATATTCAGAATGAATGACAAGCCGGGCTTCGGCTGTTGGCTCAGTGAGAAGGCCATGACCGATTGGTGTACGGAAAAGACCGTAACCACCGGATAAAAATCTGTAAAGGAGAAAGAAACATGAAGTATGTCAGGTATGAGCACAATGATGAGATTCATTTCGGCGTTCTGAAAGAGAACCGCATAGCGCAGCTCGACGGAGATTACATCCATGGGGCGAAAGAGACCGGAAAGACGGTAGATCTGGATGAAGTGAAGCTTCTCGCTCCCTGCATGCCCGTGAAGATCATCGGAATCGGGGCGAATTACAAATCCTTTTTGGATTGGAAGAAGAGGGAATATCCGGGGCATCCGAGCTTTTTCTCAAAGCCCAGGACGGCAGTCATCGCGACCAACGAGAACATCGTGATTCCTGAGCCCGATCATGTCGTGAACTATGAGGGAGAACTGGCCGTCGTGATTGGAAAGCTTGCCAAGGACGTTCCGGCCGAGCGTGCGATGGAGTATGTGTTCGGGTATACGTGCTTCAACGATGTGACGGACAATACCATGATGTTCGATGAGGACAAGAAATGGACTCGCGGCAAAGGGTGTGACACCTTTGCTCCTATGGGTCCGATCGTCGTAACCGATGAGATCGATCCTGAAGATGTGATGATCGAAACACGGCTGAATGGTGAAGTCGTCCAACATATGAATTCTTCGGATATGTTCTTCCATATCCCGCAGCTCATCGAGTTCATAACGAAGTATATCACCCTTGAACCCGGAGATGTGATCGCGACCGGATCCCCTGCAGGCACAGGTCAGATCAAACCCGGTGACAGGGTGGAAGTCTTCATCGACGGCATTGGCACGCTTGTGAATGATGTCGTTGCCAAGTAGTGAATGAAGAAGGGGCGGGGAACCATTGTTCCCGGCTCCCGGTTTTTGCTTCTTTCGTACGACATTCCGCTTATCCAGCCCCAACCGTGTACCTACGGCACGGTTCGGGGCTGGATTTGCCATTTTCTGCAAGCTTCGCGTTGATGTGAGAATACGATTCTACTCCATGGCGGCGGGGATATCCGGCCAGACCTTCACCCCCTTTTCCAGAAGCCAGGTGTGCTCCTTGCGGTAGTAGCGGGTCGTCGGCAGCCACCTGTCACCGGGAAGGTGGGGGATCATCCAGACATAGTACATCGCATAGCCCGGGGCCGCCCCTTGGCTGTGGGTCGTATCGGGTCCGATCAGGGAGGTGTCCCCGTCATGGACGACGAAGGCCTCTTCGTCCAATACCGATATCCCGAACCCCTGCTCGGGGAAGAAGCGGTAGTGATAGATCTCCGGATGGGGATGGTCATGCGGTGGATAGCTTGACCACCTGCCGGGGTGGTTGATGACCTCTCCCATCACCATGTTCGAATAGGGGGCGCTTTCCCCGTCGAATACGGTTCGTACCGTACGGTTGCTGGTCTCCTGCAGCACTCCGGCACCGAAGACCTCGGTCTTCACATCATTCTTGTCATAGAACCTGATATCAAAAACCCGATTGTTCCCGCACCGCTCCACAACAAGCTCGCAATCGCTTTCAGCCCGTATCACAACAGGAACACCACCGGGTGCATGCAACACAACCGGAGCTTCATCGATGCAGCTCTGACGCTCACCGCTCGCCCTTCCTTCGGGCCAGATGAAGGTGATCTTTCCCTTCATAAGCATCCATGCCCGTTCCAAGGGGAGGGAACAATGGACTTCTTCCCCGGCTTTGACTCTAAGAATCCCGAAATCGAGCAACATCTCCTTATGCCTGCCATCCAGCTCGGTGATGGCCGTATAGCCCCAATCGAACGGACTCCGTTTCCTGACAATCATCTATGACCTCCGATGTGATGATTTAGTGATTTGCATTACTTAAGTGGGATCATAGCATGGATGATTTGTGGATGCAGCTTCTAAGCAGACTTTTATCGACCCTTATTCAAGATTAACTGTATTCTTCCTTTATCCGCATGAATAAATTTCTTTCTCCAAAACCTTCTAAATGAAATTAGCCCTTAACGGCACCGGCAGTCATTCCTGAGATAAGATACTTCTGGGCAAAGAACCCAACAGTAATTATCGGGATGGAAGACAGACAGGCTATTGCTCCTATTGTTCCCCAATTGACTACCATTCCACCGGTATAGCGAGCAACCGCGACAGTCATTGTATATGACTTCATATTCGTAAAACCCATTGCATAGATAAGTTCGTTCCACGAAAATTGCAGTACCAGAATCGCCGATGATGCGATTGCCGGTTTTAATGTGGGAAAGATAATTCTGAATAGGGTCTGCATCCTAGTACACCCATCTATCTTTGCAGACTCAAAGAGTTCTCCAGGAACGTCACTCATGAATCCGGAAATAAGCCAAGTATTAAAAGGCAATGTAGATGAGGAGTGAGCGATGATTACCGCGATGAGAGAACCGGTAAGTCCAATCTTATTAAGCATGATGTATAAAGGAATAAGAATAGTGATGTATGGGACGGCTCTGCCTACGAGAAGTATATTTGATAATCTAGCAACTTTTTTCGATTTGAAGAGCCTTATCCCATACGCAGCAAAGGTTCCAAACATTACAACGATTATCGTTGTGCATACAGCCACGGTGATTGAATTTCTAAAATAACTGCCAAATCTGGTAGTCTTAAAAAGCTGTTGATAGTTGGTCAAAACCGGTTTGAAGAATATTGAGGGTGGAATTTTAAATGTATCAACACCGGACTTGAGGCTATTTGTGATAATGAGCCAGATTGGAAATGTTGCCGCAAATAAAAATAAAATCAGTAATGCCCGTTCAAAAACTGTGAAATACCATTTGACTTTCTGCTTCATACCGATCTCCCCAATTACGATTGATTACGCTTTTTGTTGTTATATCGGACAAAGGGGATCCCGAAACAGACAAG